>JBKDZW010000026.1:0-12710 GCA_047971685.1 Rhodoblastus sp. | reverse complement strand
GCGGCGCCGCCGCGGCCGCCTTCTGCTGCAAATTCGATGTGAGCGGCTGAATCGGCGGGGTCTTTGGCAAAGAGCGTGAACTGGCCGCCCGCGCCGCCGCTCGCGCCATCCTCGCCATCGCCTCCCCTTGCGCCCGGAGCGCCGGGTCCGCCGGCAGATGCGGGCTTTTCGCAGCGCTCGGCGCCGGAAACGGCGTTTTCGCCTTTGGCGCCGGGCGCGCCGGCGGCGCCAGGCCGGCCGGGCAGGCCCGGAGCGCCTGCCTGCCCGCCGAGGTCCACGCGCAACACGCCCGTCATCTTGCCGTGAACGCGCAGCCGCAATTTTCCGGCATCGCGTCCGGCGCCCTGTGCGGGCGGCTTTTCATTGGCCGCGAAGGCGCGGATTTCGCCGTTTCCGACGACGAGCGTCTCGACCTCGATGTCGAGATCGGCGCCGCGCGTCATCAGGACGGAATCGCGCAAGGTGAGTTTGGACGTTGCTATCCGTGCGGGTTTATCGGCGTCGAATACGAGCGTTGCGCCGTCGATGACGAGCGCGGGGCGGCGCCGTAATTCGTCGATGCGCATGATTTCGCTGGTTTCGCTCGGCGGCGCGCGCAGGCTTTCTGGAATTTTCGTCGCGCTCTGCGGCCAGTTGGAGCGGTCGACGCGCTCGACAAGGCTGGTGGGCGCCGGCAGAAAGCCGGGCTTGCCGGTCGTGCGCGCCAGAAAACGCGCGGCGAAGGGCGGATAGGCGTAATAGGCGGCGGAGCCTGCGAGCAGGACAAGGACGGCCAGAACAACAAGTACAAGCGTGGCGGCGCGCTTCAATCGGCTCTGGCCGGGCCCGGTCTGTGGTCCGTTTGAATTGTTCAATTTGTCAACCGCCGTGCTTCTTGCGCATATCCGCCCTGCGCCTGGATACGCATGCCCGCCCTGCGCTGTGGCGCATTACATTGCAGCATGCTCCCTGACCAGTAAATTCGAGCGAAATTACGCCGGAGCGTCACAATGCCTGCATTATCCGCACCTGTCCTATCCGTCCTTGATCTTTCGTTCGTGACCGAGGCGACGCCGCCTTCCGTCTCGCTCGCCAATTCCGTCGATCTTGCCATTTTCGCCGACAAACTCGGCTACCAGCGCTATTGGGTCGCAGAGCATCACAGCCTTGCCTCGGTCGCCTCGAGCGCGCCGGAAGTCATCATCGCGCGCCTTGCATCGGCTACGCAGCGCATCCGGGTCGGCGCGGGCGGCGTGATGCTGCCCAATCATGCGCCGCTGATGGTCGCCGAACGGTTTCGCACGCTGGAGGCCTTTTTCCCCGGCCGCATCGATCTTGGTCTCGGGCGGGCGCCGGGCACAGACCAGACGACGGCCTATGCGCTGCGCCGCCATCAGACGCAGAACGCCGATCCCGAACAGGATTTTCTCGAAAGGCTGCAAGAACTTGTTCTTTGGGACACAGGCGATTTTCCGGCCAGCCACCCCTTCAAGCGCATCGCCGTCATGCCCGACGACGTGCGGCTGCCGCCGGTCTTTCTTCTCGGTTCCAGCGATTACAGCGCCGATCTTGCCGGGTAGGTGGGCATGGGCTTTGCCTTCGCCCATCATTTTGCGACCTATGACGCGATCGCCGCGCTGACTTCCTATCGCGCGCGCTTTCAGCCCTCGCCATGGCGCAGCGCGCCGCACGCGATCCTTGCGGTTGCAGTGGTTGCAGCCGACAGCGAGGCGGAGGCCGAGCGGCTCGCTTCCAGCGCCGATCTCAACTGGCTGCGGCGCATGCGCGGCGATTACCGGCCGTTGCCGAGCCCGGAGGAGGCGACGAAAGCGCCGCTTTCCGAGCGGGAGCGCCGGCATATCCGCGATCATCGCCGGCAATTTTTCGTCGGCGCGCCGTCTCAGGTCAAAGCCGCTATCGAAGAACTGGCCGGAGCAGCGCAGGCCGATGAAATCATGATAACCTCACCCATATACGATCATGCGGCGCGCAAGCGGTCGTATGAATTGATGGCTGACGTTTTCGCAATCGCATCACACGAGAATGCGGCAAGTCAGTGAGGGAGAAAAACATGAGGCCGCCGGCGATCGAAAAATGGCATGCGCTCGCCAAGGCGCGGGATCCGCGCGGCCTGGCGGACCTTCTGGCCGACGAGGTCGTCTTTGAATCGCCCGTCGTTCACACGCCACAGGTGGGCAAAGCGATCACGACGAAATATCTGACCTCGGCGCTGCTGGTGCTCAATAACGAGCATTTTCATTATATCGGCGAATGGTTTGCGCCCACGTCCGGCGTCCTGGAATTTGTCACCGAGATCGAGGGCATAAAGATCAACGGCGTCGACATCATCACGTGGAACGCGGATAATCGCATTACGCATTTCAAGGTGATGGTGCGCCCGTTGAAGGCGATCAATCTGCTGCATCAATTCATGGCCGCGCAGCTTGCGGCCTCGGGCCGCTGAAGGCAGAACAGCCATGCCTCCGCAGCGCCGTCCCACCATTCCCCTTGAATTGCAGCCCCGGCAGAAGGATCTGGCCTTCGATCTCGACCGGGCGCTTTCCGGCGTCGTCAGCCTGAAGGCGCTGGCGCCGGACGATGCTTTCACCGCAAAGTCGCTTGGCGCCGAACGGCTTGGCCATGGCATTGTCATCAGGCAGTCCGGCCTTGTTCTGACGGTCGGCTATCTTATTGTCGAGGCGCATGAAATCTGGCTGCGCACGATCGATGGCCGCGTGGTCGAGGGCCATTCGCTCGCCTACGATCAGGAGACGGGCTTCGGGCTGGTGCAGGCCATGTCCTCGCTCGACCTGCCGGTTCTGCCGATTGGCGATTCGCGCGAAGTCGCGCCCGGCGACAGTCTTATCATTGCGGGTTCGGGCGGGCGCGAGGCGGCGCTGTCGTCCAATTGCGTCGCGCGCCAGCCGTTCGCCGGCTATTGGGAATATTGGATCGCCGACGCCATCATGTGCGCGCCCGCCCATCCGTTCTGGGGCGGCGCGCCGGCGATCGACGAAAAGGGCCGTCTGGCGGGCGTCACCTCCCTGCAAGTCGAGACCGGCGACGGCCGGAACGGGCAAAGCCTCAACATGGCCATTCCCATCGACCTGCTTATGCCGGTGCTCGACGATCTCGTGAAATTCGGCCGGCCGAACAAGCCGCCGCTTCCGTGGCTCGGCATCTACGCCACCGAAATCGGCGAACGCGTCGTCATCGCCGGCGTCGCCGAGGAGGGGCCTGCGGAAATCGCCGGCGTCGAGGTCGGCGACATATTGGTGGCGGTGGCCGGCGAAAAGGCGACATCGCTCGGCGAGGTCTGGCGGCGCGTGTGGGCGCAGGGAGCGGCGGGGGTCGAAGTTCCCCTTCTGATCGAACGGCAGGACCGCGTGATCGAAGTGCGCGTGAAATCGAGCGACCGTCTTCTGTTCGTGCGGGCGCGCGTCATTCATTGAACTGATTTTCTGGAATTGATTTTCTGGAATTGATTTTCCGGATTTAATCTTGCGGCGCGTGCTGCCGCGCAAGGCGCGCGGTGACGTAGAAGCAGGTTGCGACGGCGGCCGAGCCAAACAGCGCTGCGCCCGCGATAACGCCGGCATAGCCGCCTTCCGGCCCCCAATGATGTGCGCCATAGGTGACGAAAGGAATGGTGCCGAGCGTCGCGCGGCCCCAGTTGAACAGCGTCCCCAGGATGGGAAGGCCCAGATTGTTGAAGGCCGCGTTGGCGACGAACAGGCCGGCGAGCGCCAGCCAGGCGGCGGACCCTACAGCGCAGAAGAACAGCACGAGTTCGCGCGTTGCGCCCTGCGCGTCGAAAATCGCTACGATGGCAGGGCCAGACAGCCAGAGGACGAACCAGACGATCAACACATAGATGACGGTTATGCCGAAGCAATTCAGCATGGCGCGCCGGATGCGCCCGTATTGGCGGGCGCCGAAATTCTGGCCGATGATCGGGCCGATGGAGCCGGAGAGCGCGAACAATACGCCGAAGGCGACCGGCGCGATGCGGTCGATGATGGCGAAAGCGGCCACGGTCTCGTCGCCGAAGCTCGCGAAAATGCGCATTGCGTAAGTGTTGCCGACGGGCGTTGCGAGATTGGTGAGAATGGCGGGGCCGGCGATGGCCATCATCGGCATGAAGTCGATGACAGCCCATTTGCGCTGCGGCCGGCCGACGACGCCATGCACGTAAACTGCGCCCCATAGGCCGACGAGCGTGAACACCAGACGCGAAAACACGGTTGCAATCGCTGCGCCATAAACGCCGAACCCGAGAACGAAGATCAGCAGGGGGTCGAGAACGGCGGTCACGCAGGCGCCGATCAGGGTCACATACATGGCGCGGCGGGGATCGCCGACCGCACGCACCAATCCCTGAAGGCACATGCCGAGCGCCATCAGAATGTTTGCGGGCACCGTGATCGCCAGATAACGCGAGGCGATCTCGTGCGCCTCGCCGCGCGCGCCGACGATGTCGAGAATTTTTTCACGCAACACGAAGATCAGTACGGAGACGACAAGGCTTACGATTGCCGCATGCATGAGCCCCGATCCCGCAAAGCGCCGGGCGCGCGGGCGTTTTCCCGCGCCCAGCGCGCGCGAGACGAGCGCCGATATCGCTATCGACATTGCGATATTGACGGACATTGCAAAAAACATGACTTGCGAGGCAAAGCCGACAGAGGCCGTCAATACGGGATCGCCCAGACGCGAGACGTAGAGCAGCGACAGGAGATCGACGGTGAAAATGGCGACGAGCCCGATGGAGCCCGACGCCGTCATCGTCAGAACGTGGCGCAGGGTCGATCCTTGCGTGAACGCGGGCGCGGGGCGCGATCGTTTGCGCGCGGGCGCGAGTTCGGGGTCGCAGAGGGTGGGATCGTCGGCGTTGCTCAAGCAACCTCTATGACGCCTGAGCGTGGATTTGGCAAAGGCGCGCGCGTTGCGGCGAAGCTGCGTTTCCCGCATGAAACACGTCACGCTCCACCAAAATCGCGTGACGTGTCTTATTGCTTTGTTTTACCGCATATCCGAACCGCAAAAGCCTGAAACTTTTACGGGATATGCCCTAAGGGATCGGCCCGCTTCGCGCCCTCCCACAAGGGGGAGAGCGAGGCGCGCGCCGGCTATTCGTCGTAGCGGCCGACGATGGAGATCGAACACACGTTCTGGTGCGGGAAGCCGCCGAGATTATGCGTGAGGCCGAGACGCGGCAGCTCCTTGCGCTGGCGCGGGCCGGCCTTGCCCTGCAATTGCAGGTACATTTCATAGATCATGCGCATGCCGGAGGCGCCGATGGGATGGCCGAAACATTTGAGGCCGCCGTCGATCTGGCAGGGGATTTTGCCGTCTGCGTCGTAGAACCCGTCCATCACGTCATGGATGGCGCGCCCCTCAGGCGAAATGTGCAGGTCTTCCATGGTGACGAGTTCGGTCACGGAAAAACAATCGTGGACCTCGATCAGGTCGATTTCCTCGCGCGGGTTGGCGACGCCGGCCTCCTGATAGGCTTTCTTGGAGGCGACGCGCGCGGTGGCGAAATAGGAGCCGTCCCAGGAATTGTGCTGGGCCTCCACACCGTTGGAGACCGCCAGTTGCAGCGCCTTGACCGTAATGATGTCCGTCTTGCCGAGGCTGCGCGCAATTTCCGGCGTGGTGACGATGGCGCAGGCGGAGCCGTCCGACACGCCGCAGCAATCGAACAGTCCCAGCGGCTCGGCGACAATGGGAGCGCCCAGCACCTGCTCCATCGTCACTTTGTTCTGGAGATGCGCCTTGGGATTGCGCGAACCATTGTCGTGGCTCTTGACCGAGATATGGGCGATGGCCCGTTTGAGGTCTTCCTTCGAGGCGCCGTGCTTGGCGCGGTAGGCGGCGGCGAGTTGTGCGAAATTTCCCGGCGCGGACGCATTCGCCCACCACATGGAATTGAGCACGCCGCGCCCGCGCTGCGGCAGGCCGCCATAGCCCGTGTCCTTCAATTTCTCGACGCCGAGCGCCAGCGCAATGTCGGCGGCGCCGGAAGCCACCGCATAGACTGCGCCACGAAAAGCGTCCGTGCCGGAGGCGCAGTAATTTTCGACGCGCGTGACGGCGATCTGCGGCAGGCGCAGCGCAACCGCAAGCGGCGTGCCGGATTTTCCGACATGCTGCTCCTCGATGGCGGTCGAAAACCATGCGGCCTCGATCTGGTTCTTCTCGATGCCGGCGTCCTTCAGGGCTTCCTCGAAAGCCTCGACCATGAGGTCGTCGGCTTCCTTGTCCCAGCGCTCGCCGAATTTCGAGCAGCCCATGCCGAGGATGGCGACCTTGTCCTTGATGCCTCTGGCCATTCAAACCTCCATTCGATTCGTCATCGCGAGGAGCATATTGCGAAGCCGGATATATCCAGCCTCGTTCATGCGGCGAAACGATTCATCCCGGAGATTGTCAAGCCGGATGAATTGTTTCTCTTTCCTCGCAATGGCAGCCTCTTGTCTTGCTCTTGTCTTGTTACGCCGCCGGCGTTGCTTTCCAGAAATAGCGGGTGAAGCCGCGCTGGCTGTCATAGTCCTTGATGCGGAACACCATGTCCATTTTCTTGCCGACGTCGATGTCGTCGGGCGTGACGTCGGTGAAGTCGATCATCACGCGCCCGCCCGCGTCGAACTGCACCATGCCGTAGCAGGCCGGGGGGTCGGCGGAATAGGTGAGATTGTCGGCGGTGTAGCTCATGATGCGCCCTTCGAGATCGGCGAAGGGCTGCGGCTCCTGGCTATGGAAGGCGTTGCAGTTCGGATTGACGCAGATGTTGGTCTTGGGAAACTGCAAGGTGCCGCAGACATTGCATTTACCGCCGACGAAGCCGGTGACGGTCGCGCGGTTGCGGTAGAGCGAAGACAGCGCGGTCGATTTGTCGAGTTCGGAACGCATGCCGCGCTCCATTTCGATCGTGTCGTTGAAGGACAGGAATTTCTGGTAGTTCGTCTCCTCGCGCCGACGCGCGAGATGGCCCGACACGCCGCGCGCGGGCCTGGCCGCGCCGATCTTGCCGGTCGCACGAAACAGCAGCGCGTCGCAGCCCTGGCCGAAGCCTGCGACAAGGATCAGTTCGCCGGGCTTTGCATCTTCCAGCGCATGGGCAAACATCAGGAGGGCATGAGCTGCGCCCGTGTCGCCGCAGACAGCCGCGAGATTGTCGCGCACGGCGGTCTCGGCGATGCCGGCTTTCCTGGCGATGGCGCCGACGACTTTGGCCAGGGTGCACGGCATGCAGAAATGGGCGATGTCGCCACCCTTGACGCCGGCCTTGGCGAACAGATCCTGCAAGGTCGCGGGCACGATCTTGTTATAGCCCTCGTCGCGAATCCATCGCTCTTCCCATGTGTAATCATAAGCGGAGCCATCGCCGCGATAATGGTCGACGAAATCGACGGTGCGGTTTGCGCGGCCTACGAGTTCGGCGATCACGTCGCCCTCGCCGACGAGAAGCGCGGCGGCGCCGTCGCCAGATGAAAGTTCGAGCGGGCTTGCGGCCTTGGTGCGGCGCTTTTCGGCGGCTGCGAGCAGGACGGGCGCGCCGTCCGCGTTCAGCGCATCGGCGAGCGCGGATATTCCGGCGCGCTGGCTTGCGCTGTGATCGTGGCCGGCGACGCTCTCGGGCAGGTTGAGCGCGCCGGCCATGATGCCGGCGTTAAGACGGTCCGCAAACGGCAGCGTGGTGGAAGCCAGATGCACGGCGCCCAGGTTTTCGCGGGAAAAATCCCCGAGGCAGTCACGGGCGGCGGCGACCGCCATGGTCAGCGAATCCTCGTCCCAATTGGCCATGGCGCGCTCGCCCTTGCCCTGGGACTTGAGGCCGCTGTTGAACCAGGAATTGGCCGCCACCATCGCCTTGCGTTGCAGGCGGCGCATCGGCACATAAGCGCCGTATCGCAGAATGCCTCTGGCCATTTTACACCGGATCCCAGTTGAAAATATCGGCCGAACGGTCGAGCTTGAAGAAACTGCCTTTCATGGCGGGCATGGCGTGATTGGCGATGGTCTGCGGCGTCCAGCCTTCGGTGCGCTGCACCGAGCGCAACGGCCGCGACTGGCCCATCAGATAAATCTCGTTCATGCGCACGGCGAAAATCTGACCGGTCACGTCGCTGGAAAGATCGGACGCGAGATAGCCGCAGAGCGGCGCGATCTTTTCCGGGCCCATGGCCTGAATTTTCGCCACGCGCGCCTTCTCGTCCTCGGTCTCGGTGGGGATGGTGCCGATGAGGCGGCTCCAGGCGAACGGCGAGACGCAATTGGAGCGCACGTTGAAGCGCTGCATGTCGAGCGCGATGGATTTGGAGAGGCCGACGATGCCGAGCTTGGCGGCGGCGTAATTGGCCTGGCCGAAATTGCCGATGAGCCCGGAGGTGGACGTGAAATGCACGAAGGAGCCGGAATTCTGCTCCTTGAAATGGTTGGCGGCGGCGCGCGAAGTATAGAACGAGCCGAGCAGATGCACCTTGATGACGGTCTCGAAATCGACGATCGACATGCGGTGAAAGATACGGTCGCGCAGGATGCCGGCGTTGTTGATGACGCAATCGATGCGGCCGAAGGAATCAATCGCCGTCTTGATGATATTGGCGGCGGGGGCGGCTTCGGCGACGGAATCGAAATTGGCGACGGCCTTTCCGCCTGCCTTGCGGATTTCCTCGACCACTTCTTCTGCGGGATGCGCGTCGCCCGAGCCCTCGCCGTCGGCGGAGCCGCCGAGATCGTTGACGACGACCTTGGCGCCTTGCTCCGCGCAAAGAAGCGCGATGGCGCGCCCGATGCCACGCCCGGCGCCTGTTACGACCACAACCTTGTCTACAAGGCACTTGCCTTCGGACATGCCATTTCCTCGCTGTTTTGTTCGGCCGGAGATTGCACCCGCCGTCCGCATGGGTCAATCGCGGGGTTGAGCCCGGTTCCGCATAACAGAATTGCGTTTCCGTATGGCGGTAGGAAGCCGGCGGTTGGATGGCCGGCGCCTGCGTTCATGCGCCGTACAGGTTGGTTCTGGCAAAAGACGCGCGCTGCGAAAAGTTCGCAGTTGACTTTCGGCAACGCCCGGCGAACCTCGGAACATCCGGGGCCGGACGGGCGAACGGAATACAAGGAGAATTCTATGCGCACTGGACTTCGCGCGCTCGTTCTGACAGCAGCCCTCGGACTCGCGCCGGGCTTTGCCTTCGCGCAGGCGACGCAGCCGGCGACCTCCGCGCCGCCAAAGGCGCCGCCCCCGGCGGCAACCGCGCCCGCAGCGCCTGCCGCCAAACCCGCAGCAGCGCCTGCGGCTGCCGCCAAACCCGCAGCAGCGCCTGCGGCTGCCGCCAAGCCCGCTGCGGCTGCCGCCGCCAAGGGCGATCTGCTCGACGTCAACAGCGCGACGGTCGAACAGCTCGAAGCGCTCAAGGGCGTCGGCAAGGCGCGCGCGGCGGCGATCGTCAAGGGCCGGCCCTACAAGGGCAAGGATGAGCTTGTCCAGAAGGGCGTCGTGCCCCAGAACGTCTACGACGACATCAAGGACAAGATCATCGCCAAACAGAAATAAGAGCGATGGCGTGATTATCGGCCCCCCGCTTCGGCGGGGGGCTTTTGTTTTGCGCAGCCGAATTGTTTCACGCGGACGAAAATCGTCAGAGCGCGGCGTAATCCTCGGTGCGCGCCATATCCTGCACGATCTTCGCCAGTTCCGGCGGCGGCGTCGTCGATTTGCGGCTGCGTGTGTCAAGCCAGACGACCGTCGAGCGAATTTCGTAAACGCGCGCGCCCTCGGAATTAAAGATGCGGTTGACGATCAGGAAGCGCGAGCCTCTGGCGTTGACGCCGCCGCACAGCATCTGCACACGGATATTGTCGCCGAGGAAAAGTTCTTTTGAATAAGTCGTCTGGTCGCCGACCACGACGAAGGCGATGTTGAGTTTCGCGAATTGCTCCGGCGAAACGCCGCATGCATTGAAAAACCGCAACCGACATTCGACCGCCTTTTCCATATAGGCGACGTTCTTCATGTGTCTGTTGGCGTCGAGATCGAACCAGCCGACATCGGATGCGTGTTCAAAGGGTGCTTTCATCAGTGCCCCCGAGAGCGTTCTCGAACGATAGCCGTCATTGCGGGCCTACGCCTGCCGTGCTTCATATTCGTCGCGCAATTCGCGCTTCAGAATCTTGCCGATGGCCGAGCGGGGCAGGGTGTCGACGAGTTCGATCTTTGAAATGCGCTGGGTCTTGCCGAGCTTGGAATTGGCGAATTCGCGCAATTCCTCCGATGTCGCTTTCATGCCGGGACGCAGAACGGCGAAGGCCAGCGGGGTTTCGCCCCATTCGACGGATTTGATGCCGACGACGGCGCATTCCTGAACGGCTGGATGTTTCGACAGGACCAGTTCGAGGTCGCTGGGATAGATGTTGAAGCCGCCGGAAATGACCATGTCCTTGCGGCGGTCCATCAATTTCAGGAAGCCGTCTTCGTCGAAGCGGCCGACATCGCCGGTGCGGATGAAGACGCGGCCATCGGGCGCGATCCATTGCGCCTCCGCCGTCTTGCCGGGCTGGTTGTGATAGCCGTTCATGACCGCGCCGGAATGGCCGACGATTTCGCCGATTTCGCCGGGACCGACCTCGACGCCGCTTTCGTCGATCAGCCGGATGTCGTGCCCCTCGCCGGGGCGCCCGACCGTATCGACCTTGTCGGGGAAATCATGAGCGAAAAGCATGCAGGAGCCGCCGCCTTCCGTCATGCCGTAGAATTCGACGAGGCCGCCCGGCCAGCGCTTGAGAACGTCGGTCTTGAGCTCGGCGGCGAAGGGCGCGGACGTGCAGGTTTTCATGCGGAAATTCGAGAGGTCGTAGCTGTCGAAATCCGGCTGCGACATGATGCGGTGATATTGCACCGGCACGAGCATGGCGTGGGTCGCGCGCAGCGAGGAGGCCAGCTCCAGGAATTTATGTGCGTCGAATTTCTTCATCAGGGCGACCGTGCCGCCGCCGGCGAGCGTCGGGAAAAAGGCGACCAGCGTCGTGTTGGAGTAAAGCGGCGTCGAGATTATGGTGACGCCGGTGCGATTGTACTGGAAGGAGTTTGCGCGCTGCACATGGGCCCAGCGCATGCGGTGCGATTGCACGATGCCCTTGGGAACGCCCGTCGTGCCCGAGGAATAGATGATGTTGAAGGGATCGGCGGGCTCGACCTTCGCCGGCGTGACGGGCGTTCCCTCCGGCGCCAGCCAGTCCGCGAAAGGTATGCCACAATCGGAACCGTCGAGCGAAATGCGAACCGTATCCTTGTCGCCGGCGCCTTTCAGGCTGTCGGCGGTCGAGGCGTCCAGAAACAGGAGGCGCGCGCCGCAATCGGCGACCATGCCGGCGAGCTGTTCGGGCGTGGAGGAGGGCGCAAGCGGCGTCATGACGACGCCGATCGACAGGGCGCCGAGAAAAAGCGTGGCGTATTCGATCGAGGTGGAGGCGCAGCAGGCGATCGCTTCGCGCTGCTTGACGCCGTCGCGCTGGAGGGCGGCGGCGGCGCGGTCCATCAGCACGACCGTCTCGGCGTAGGATTGCCGCACGCCGTCGAGAATGAACGCCGTGTGGCCGGGCACGTCGTGCGCCGTCAATTTCACGAGATCGACAATCCGTCCGAATTCCTGATTCAGCGCCTCGGCATTATTCATCTGTGTGTGTCCTCGTTCGTCTGCGCATGCGCCTGTCCAGCCGCGCATGTCTCCGGTTGCCGCGCGGATCGTGGCCGTCCGCGCATGTTCTTTGGCAGGCAAGCCCTGTGGAAACAGCGGTTGTGCCGGAATTGCCGGCGAAGTTAGATGAGCCCCGAGAGGTCGGCAAGCGGTAGGCCCGCAAACGAGGAATGCAGCAAATGAGCAAGGATTACGGGATGGAACGGGCCAAACCGGGCAAGATCGGTCTGGATACGGGCGCGCTCGATCAACTGGGCTGCGTTTTGCAACGCGAAATCGATCAGGGGCGCTTGCCCGGAGCGGTTGCGCTGATCGCACGCGAGGGTCGTATCGGCTATTTCGAGGCTTTCGGCAAGCGCGATCCCGGTGCGGACGACGCGATGCGGCTGGATTCGATTTTTCGCATTTTCTCGATGACCAAGCCGATCGTCTCGATTGCGATCATGCAATTGGTCGAACAGGGCCGCATTCTGCTGGCCGATCCCCTGTCGAAATATATTCCGGCCTTTGCCGAGACCAAGGTAGGCGTCGTGCGCGACGGCGAACTTGCGCTGGTCGCTCCCGACAGGCCGATCACCATTCAGGATCTGCTGCGCCACACATCCGGCCTGACCTACGATTTCGTCGGCGAGCATCCCGTGCAGAAGCTTTACGCCAAGGCCAATCTCGCGCGGCCCGACCAGACGAACGCCGATCAGGCCGCAGCGCTCGCCAGGCTGCCGCTGCTCAACCAGCCCGGCGCCGCATGGGATTACAGCCGCTCGACCGACGTGCTCGGACGCATCGTGGAAATCGTGACCGGCAAGCCCCTTGGCGCAGCGCTCGATGCGCAGGGTCTCGAGCCGCTGGGCATGAAGGACACGGCTTTCAGCGCGTCGGCGAAAAAAGTCGACCGTATCGCCGAGCCCCTGGCGGTTGATCCCGATACCGGCCAGCCGGTGAAATTGTTCAACGCCAAGCGCGCGGCCACATTTGAATCCGGCGGCGGCGGCCTGGTGTCGACAGCGCTCGATTATGCGCGTTTCTGCG
>JBKDZW010000025.1:0-32561 GCA_047971685.1 Rhodoblastus sp. | reverse complement strand
TCCCTTCGGCGTTTCGCGCAATTTGCCGAGCAGGAATTCGATTGCATCGATTGTTCCCATCGGATTGAGGATGCGGCGAAGGACATACATCTTCTTGAGAATATCCGGGGCCACAAGCAGCTCTTCCTTGCGCGTACCGGACCGCGTGATGTCGATAGCCGGAAACACACGCTTGTCGGCGACCTTGCGGTCGAGAATGATTTCCGAATTGCCCGTGCCTTTGAACTCCTCGAAAATCACTTCGTCCATGCGCGAGCCGGTGTCGATAAGCGCAGTCGCAATGATCGTCAGAGAACCGCCCTCCTCGATATTGCGGGCAGCGCCGAAAAACCTCTTTGGCCTTTGCAAGGCATTAGCATCGACGCCGCCTGTCAAGACCTTGCCGGAAGATGGAACAACAGTGTTGTACGCGCGTCCCAGTCGCGTGATTGAATCAAGAAGAATGACAACGTCGCGCCCATGTTCGACCAAGCGCTTGGCCTTTTCAATTACCATTTCGGCGACCTGGACATGACGCACCGCCGGCTCATCGAAAGTCGAAGACACAACTTCGCCATTCACGGATCTCTGCATGTCCGTGACTTCCTCGGGGCGTTCATCGATCAGAAGAACAATCAGATAGCATTCCGGGTGATTGGCCGTGACAGATTGCGCAATATTCTGCAAAAGCACGGTCTTGCCGGTGCGCGGCGGCGCCACGATCAGCGCGCGCTGTCCCTTGCCTATCGGCGAAACGATATCGATGACGCGCGCAGAAACATCTTTCCGGGTGGGATCTTCAATTTCCAGTTTCAAACGTTCGTCGGGATACAGCGGCGTCAGATTGTCAAAGTGAACTTTATGCCTTGTTTTTTCAGGATCTTCAAAATTTATTGTATTAACCTTCAGCAAAGCGAAGTAACGTTCGCCTTCCTTCGGACTTCTTATTAATCCTTCAACAGTATCGCCCGTTCGTAAACCAAATCTGCGTATTTGGGACGGAGATACATAAATATCGTCTGGACCCGCCAAGTAATTTGCATCGGGGGACCGCAAAAATCCAAATCCATCCTGCAATACTTCAACGACACCTTCGCCTATAATTTCAACTTCGTTTCGCGCAAGTTGCTTAAGTATAGCAAACATTAATTCTTGCTTACGCATGGACGAAGCATTTTCAACTTCGAGCTCTTCAGCAAACGCCAAAAGATCTGTCGGAGATTTAAGTTTAAGGTCTTGGAGTTTCACGTCCCGCATTAGGGGCATTCCTTGGGCGATCGCTGATCGAGGATTATGAGACTCGATGAGGCTGAGGAAGCCTTGGCGCCACAATCGAAATGCAGCGAAACGCATCGAGCTATCAAAGGAGAGGCGCCACAGATATATCCGAAAGTCCGTTAGCGCAAGCGCTTGTCTCAGTCCTATTGACCGCGAACCAAACGCAGCAAAGCCTCGACATTCGCAATCGGGGTTTCCGGCAATATCCCGTGGCCAAGATTGAAGATATAGGGCGCATCGCCAAAACTCGCCTTGACGCGCCTTACGCTATTTTCGAGCGCATTGCCGCCTGCAACCAGCGCAAGCGGATCCAGATTGCCCTGCAACACAACCGAAGTCTCCAATTCCCTGCGAACGGCGCATACATCCTCAGCCGTACCCAAGGCCAGACAGTCGCTCTGCACTTGCGAAGCAAAAGATTTCAGATTGAACCCCGCTTCACGCGGGAAACAGATAACCTTCAGCTTGGGCGCAAGTTCGCGCAATCCTGTTACGATCCGGGCCAAGGGATCGATGCACCATGCCTGAAATTGATCGGGCGGCAAAAGACCCGCCCAAGAATCGAAGATTTGAACGACTTCAACGCCTGCACGCGCCTGCGCCGCCAGATATTCTATTGAGGCTGCAACCAGCGCGTCGATCAATCCCTTGAACGCCTCAGGATAGCGGAATGCAAACAGGCGAACGGCTGCTAGATCGCGTGAACCGGCGCCAGCAATCATGTAGCTGGCGACCGTCCAGGGAGCTCCGCAAAAACCTATAAAGGTGGTCTCGGAAGGCAATGCAGCCTTTATCAGTTCGACAGCCTCGAGTACCCGCGACAGCCGTTCTATGTCGAACCGCTGAAACTCCGAAACTGTCGTTTCGCTCAAGATCGGATCGAGACGAGGGCCATGTCCCTCTTCGAAAGACACTTTCTGTCCCATGGCATGAGGGACGACCAGAATATCGCTGAACAAAATTGCGGCGTCGAACCCAAACCTCCTGATCGGCTGCAAAGTGACTTCTGTCGCTAGCTTGGGATTGAAGCAGAGATCGAGAAAAGAACCGGCCTGCCCCCTCACCGCGCGATATTCCGGTAGATAGCGGCCAGCTTGGCGCATCAGCCAGATCGGAGGCGTGGTCAATGCTTTGCCGGCGAGAGTCGCTAGTAGCTTTTTGGACTCATGGGGCTTTGCGACCGGATTCATAAAATACCTTAATGGATTCTTTCTGTTTCTCTTAAGAGCCCGATTAGGCTCATTCGCAATTGCACACAACCTGTTAGGTTCGCAAGAATCAGTTATTGATAAAGAATAAATTTAGTGAAAATTGGGGATAAGTTTTAAAATAGTTTAAATTCAATTAATTACCTAACTTCCATTGCCCTTTTCCCGGGAATGAGCGTTGGTTTGCAGGACTGATTTTCAGCCGCAAAATTGCGCCCATCAATAAATATGTGGCTAGTTTCCGGCGTTTCGCACAGGCGATCCTGACATCCCTCGCGCCATGGCATATCGTCCTCAAACGATTCACAAGCCCTGTGGAAGACTCGATTGGTAGGAAGAAGCTACTTCCATTTACATCTCGTGTCGGATGCGACAGGTGAAACACTTATCGCAATCAGCCGCGCCGCCGCTGCTCAATATCAAGGCGTTTCGTCGATCGAACACGTTTATCCGCTGGTGCGCAATCAGATCCAGTTGGACAAGGCGATCGCGGAGATCAAGGCGGCGCCCGGTATCGTACTTTATACGCTGGTTGACGAGAGCCTGAGCGCACAGCTGGAAGCAGCTTGCGAGGAATCGAGTTGCCCCAGTCTTTCGGTGCTTGAGCCGATCCTTGGGCTTTTTCAATCCTATCTTGGCACCGCGTCGACGCCGCGTCCCGGTGCGCAGCACATGCTCAATTCCGATTATTTCAAGCGCATCGATGCGCTGAACTTCACCATGCTGCATGACGACGGGCAATTGCCGGAGCACCTCGACGACGCGGATGTCGTGCTTCTCGGCGTCAGCCGGACATCAAAGACGCCCACGAGCATTTATCTTGCCAATCGTGGCATCAAGACCGCGAACATTCCCATCGTTCCGAACGTTCCCTTGCCGGCTGTGCTCGACAATGTTCGCAAACCTCTGGTGGTCGGCCTGCTGGCCTCGCCCGACCGGATTGTGCAGATCAGGCAGAATCGCCTGCTCGCGCTTAATGCGGATCATGATACGCCCTATGTCGATCGCGGTCTTGTCGCAGATGAAATCGCAGCGTCGCGTCGCCTGTACGAAATGCATGACTGGCCGACAATTGATGTTACGCGCCGCTCCATTGAGGAAACCGCCGCCGCGATCATCGATCTCTACCGCGAACACAAATTGAAATTCATTGCAGTAGGCTGATGACGCAGCGGCCGACATTGAGGGATTGCGGCTTCTGGCGCGGCGAAGCGGTTATTCTCGCCTCGAAAAGTCAGGGCCGCGCGCGCGTGCTGACACAGGCCGGCATTCCCTTTGAGGTGGAAGATTCGTGCTTCGACGAACGAAGCCTGCCCGATATGGACAACATCGACGCCCGGAGGCAGGCGTCGATACTGGCCCGCGAAAAGGCGCAAATTGTTTCCGATCGCCGCAAGGATCGCATTGTCGTCGGCGCCGATCAAACGCTCGGCTTTAAAAACCGTACCCTTCACAAATCGCCCGACATCAAGCACGCAATTGCGCAATTGCGCATGTTGAGCGGGACAAGCCATCAATTGCATTCGGCCGTCGCCTGCATGCGCGACGGCGACATGCTTTTTGAATTTGTCGTTTCCGCCAGAATCGAAATGCGGAATTTGAGCGAAAATGCGTTGCGGGCCTATGCCGAAACGATGGGCGAAACAATCCTGACGACGGTCGGCGGTTATGAAATCGAAGGCCTGGGCGCCAGTCTGGTGGCGCAAATCCACGGTGATATTTTCACGATCATCGGTCTTCCGGTATTCGAACTCCTGTCGGGCTTGCGCGAGATTGGCGTGATAGACGAGGAAGGCGAGCGTTGATGATTCTGATTGGTTTGACCGGCTCTATCGGAATGGGAAAATCGGCAACCTCGGAAATGTTTCGGGAAGCAGGAACGCCGGTTTACGACGCAGACGCCGCCGTCCATCGCTTGTACAAGAAAGAGGCGGTCGAACCGGTGCGCGCGCAATTTCCCTCTGCAATTGTCGATGACAAGGTCGACCGCACGCGTTTGTCGCAAATCGTCCTGAACGATCATGCGGCATTGAAGCGGCTCGAAGCGATCGTGCATCCGCTGGTCGGTTTGGATCGCGTGCAATTTCTCGACAAATGCCGCAGTCAGCGCGCGCCGGCCTGCATCCTCGATGTGCCGTTGTTGTTTGAAACCGGCGGCGACCGAAATGTGGATGTCATCGCCGTTGTGTCCACCAACCCGTCAGAGCAGAGACGTCGCGTATTGGCGCGGCCCGATATGACGGAAGAAAAGTTTCAGGCGATCCTTAACAAGCAAACGCCTGATGCCGAAAAAAGACGGCGCGCCCATTGTGTGATCGATACGGGCGCCGGCTTTGAATTTGCGCAACGTCAGGTTGCCGCTTTCCTGCTTGCACTGGGGGTCTGACGCTGATGCGAGAAGTCGTGCTCGATACGGAAACCACGGGACTGGATCCGGCAACCGGCGATCGAATCGTCGAAATTGGCGCTGTCGAAATGCTGAACGGCGTACCGAGCGGCGCGCATTATCACGTCTATATCAATCCCGAACGCGATGTCCCGGACGGGGCTTTTCGCGTCCATGGCCTGTCGACCGAGTTTTTACGCGATCATCCCGTGTTTGCATCGATTGTCGAAGATTTTCGCGCATTCATCGGCGAGGATCGCCTCGTCATTCACAATGCCGAATTCGACGTCAAGTTCATCAATGCGGAATTTGCGCGACTTGGCGTTGCAGCGCTCGCAGGCGCGCGCGTTCTCGACACGCTTGCTTTGGCGCGGCGCAAACATCCCGGCGCCGCCAATTCGCTGGATGCGCTTTGCGCACGCTATGGCGTCGATTCGTCGCGTCGAAAAAAGCATGGCGCGCTGCTCGACGCCGAATTGCTTGCCGAAGTCTATGTAGAACTGTCGGGCGGCCGGCAAACCGTATTCAGTTTGCAAGCTGCGGAAAAACGGGTCGAGCACAAGGCCGTCGATCTCGTCGAATTCCGGCCAACGCCGCTGGCGCCGGCGATTTCCTCAAGGGAGATTGAAGCGCACCGGCAATTGTCGGACGCGCTCGGCGCCCATGCGGTATGGCGCAAATTCGGAACTTACGGGTCAGGCGATCGGAGTTGACGCCTGTCCTTCCTGAGCTTCGGCCATTCGCTGCATGTACAGCGCCCCGAAATCCACGGGATCGAGGTAGAGCGGCGGAAATCCTCCATTTCGGACAGCGTCCGCAACGATTTGCCGGGCAAAGGGGAAAAGAATCCGTGGGCATTCGATCATAATGGCGGGATGGACTTGCTCTTCCGGAATGTTCATGAGCCGAAACACGCCACAATATTCAAGTTCAAACTTGAAAAGCGTCTCGGCGCCCTCGCCGGCAGCGCCCTCGAGCTTGAGCTGAACCTCAAAATCGGTTTCAGCGAGCTGCTGCGCGTTCACGTTGACCTGAACCGAGATGTTCGGAGCACGTTCCTGAGGCGCCAGTGAACGCGGAGCGTTCGGATTTTCAAAAGAAAGATCCTTGGCGTACTGGGCGAGCGTGTTGATTTGAGGAGCGGCATTGCCTGCGCCGATGCCGTTGGACTCCGCCATGATTAACTCTCCCTGCAGACGCCCGGCCGCAAAGTTGACCGATTGCGCCTTGGCGTTGGAAATTTCATCGGCAGCCGGGTAGCACGGTTGTCGACCCGGAACAAGGATTGCGGTTGCGCGCTCTTTTCTTCGGGTCTGGTTTGTCAGGCTGGCGACGCCCATCTATGACAGGTGTAGATTTACCGCGACAGCGCCAAAGAGCCCGCCAATATGCAGATCGACCCGACTACGATCATTTTTGCCCTTCTTGCGATTTTCGTCGTCTGGAAGCTCAAGTCCGTCCTGGGTACGCGGGTCGATATCGAGCGTCCACCCGCGCCGGGGCCTGCGGCGCCGCAGGGAAAACCGGATGAAAACGGCAAAATCATTCGCCTGCCTGGCGCTGGCCGGCCGCCTGCTGGCGCGCCGCCGCGCACTCCTTTCGACTTGGCGAGCCTTGCTTCCACCGAAAAAGGCCGCACAGGCCTTGCCGAAGTGATCACCGCTGATTCGACCTTCGATCCCAACCGTTTCGCTGCCGGGGCAAAGACGGCCTATGAAATGATCGTGCGGGCCTTTGCTGAAGGCGATAAGACGACCTTGAGCAATCTTTTGAGCCGGGAAGTCTATGCGGGCTTTGCTTCCGAGATCGACCGCCGTCAGCAGGCCGGCGAAAAAACGACGACTCAACTTGTCTCGATTGATGAGGCCGACTTCGCCGACGGTGGCGTCAAAAATGGCAATGCCCAGATTTCATTGCGATTTTCTGCGAAAATGATTACAGCGACACGCGATGGCTCCGGCACGGTTGTGCAGGGCGATCCCGAACTTATCATTTCGACCGACGATCTCTGGACATTTGCCCGGGAGATCGGAAGCGCTGATCCAACCTGGCGTCTGGTCGCGACCGAAAGCGATCAGAAAGCCTGAAATCGGGCCGGCGACCATGCTCCTTCAGCAGCTCAGCTTTCAGGAGCTGCCCGGTTGGGCGCCGTCCGAAATTTTAGGCGCCTGGCCGGCTTATCTCGATTCCTGCCGCGCCCTGACGGAGGGGCTTGCGCCCTTGCGGCCCGGCGTCCGACCGTCCGCCGAAATGATTGAACTTGATCGCCGCGCGCAGGCGCTCGGGAACGATCCGACTGGCATTTCGGAATTTTTTCTCGAAAATTTCATCCCATATGAGGTTTTGGGCGCCTCCGGGCAGGCCACAGGATTTGTCACCGGCTATTATGAGCCCGAAGTGGACGCATCCGAAACGCCCAGTCCCGAATTTTCCGCGCCCGTTCTCGCCCGTCCCAACGACCTCATCGACATGCGCGGCGCCGAAACAAGAGGCTGGGACAAGCGGCTTGAGGGTGCGCGCATGTCGGCCGACGGCCAATTGAGCCCATACCCCACCCGCGTCGAGATCGAGAATGGCGCGCTGGGCGATTTAGCGCGGCCGGTCGCCTGGTTGCGCGACCACGTTGAGGTCTTTTTTTGTCAGGTTCAGGGTTCGGCCCGCCTGCGGCTTCAGAACGGTCGATCCAAACGTCTCGTCTACGCCGGTCGCAACGGGCGACCCTATACGTCCATTGGCCGCTTGCTGATCAGTCAGGGGGAAATACCTGCTGACGAAATTTCGCGTGCCCGATGCAAGCAATGGTTGCGTGAAAACGGTCTTGAACCCTCGGATCGTGGCCGCGCCATTCTCCAGTCCAATGATTCTTATATTTTCTTTCGCCTGGAAGACGACCTGGAGTCAGGCAGGGGACCGACAGGCGCGCAAGGGATCGCCCTGACGCCCATGCGGTCGATTGCGGTTGATCGAAACGTCTGGCCCTATGGGACGCCGGTATGGATCGGCGCCGATCTGACGAGCGCAGGATTGGGAACAGGCCCCATGGGACAGCTCATGATTGCTCAGGATACAGGTTCGGCGATTGTAGGCCCGGCCCGTGGCGATCTGTTCATCGGGTCCGGCGACCGCGCCGGAGATATCGCCGGCCTAATCAGACATTCTGCCCGATTCGTGGTTTTTGCCCCGCGAGGATTTGTCCCGCATGACAGATCATAGCCGCAAGGGCCGCAACCTCTCGATTGAAGAACTGGAACTCTGGCGCGCCGTCACGGCGACCGTGCGTCCGCGCGATCCCAGAAAAATCGTGGTGGTAAAATCTGTCCATCCAAAGAGCGATCGCCGCGTCGATACGCATTTCGCATCCGAATCTGTGACGAAACCAAAGCCTGCTGTCCGGCCGCTTGGGATTATCGACCGGCGTCAACAGCGCGAATTGACCAAGGGCCGCCTCGAAATTGACGCCCGTATCGACCTGCATGGCCGGCGTCTCTCCGAAGCCTATCAGGCCGTCCATGATTTTTTGCGACGCGCGCATGTGAATGGCGCACACATGGTGTTGATTGTGACCGGCAAGGGTGGCAATCGCTCGAGGATATTCGACGCATCCGCAGACCGCGACATTGGCGTTCTGCGCCGGCAGGCGCCGCTTTGGCTGGCCGATCCCAGACTCCGACACATTGTGGCGGCCTTTGGCGAGGCCGCCCAGTCGCATGGCGGCGCGGGCGCCCTTTATGTCCGCCTCAGGCGCAAGTAGGACATCGCAGGTAGGAACGTTCAATGACGCCGCTTGGCGCAAAACTCCGGCAAATGCGCGCTGAGCGCGGCGTGACGCTCAAGACGATGGCGCATGCGATTGGCGTTTCCGCCGCCTATCTCTCCGCGCTCGAGCACGGCAGGCGCGGCGCCCCCACCTGGTTTCTGGTCCAGCGCATAATCGTATATTTCAACGTCATCTGGGATGATGCGGAAGAATTATGTCGCCTTGCGCAAAGTTCCGATCCGCGCATCAAGATCGACACATCGGGGGCAATTCCGGAGGCGACGGCCTTCGCCAACCTTCTGGCTCGCACGATAGGCGACCTGAACGATGCGGATTTTGCAGATATGACGCGGATTATCGAAGCTGCGGCTGTACGAAAGTCGGAGGATTGATCTGCTGCGGGCCGCCGCCTACAAGGACCGCGATCAGGAGCTTCCCAGAATGAGCGCAGACGCCACTTTCGATGTTGTCGGCATCGGCAACGCCATTGTCGATGTGATCGCACGAGCCGAAGACGATTTTCTTGTCTCTCATGGTTTGCACAAGGGCGCCATGACCCTCGTTGAAGAGGCCAAGGCGTTGAACCTTTATGAGGCCATGGGAGCGGCGACGATCGCCTCGGGCGGATCGGCGGCAAATACGATTGCCGGCGTTGCAAGCCTCGGCGGCAAGGCCGCATACATCGGCAAGGTGCGCGACGACGAGATCGGTCACGCTTTCCGCCACGATATCAAAGCCGCAGGCGTTCATTTCGACACGCAACCCTCCAGCGCGGGCCCTTCGACCGCCCGCTGTATGATCGTCGTGACGCCCGATGGCGAACGCACCATGTCGACCTATCTCGGCGCCTGCGTCGGGCTCGGACCCGAGGATGTCGATGAAAAACTGATCGCAGATGCGCGCATTCTCTACTTTGAGGGCTATCTGTGGGATCCGCCGCGTGCGAAAGAGGCGTTCCGCCGAGCGGCGGCCGTTGCGCATGCCGCCGGCCGTAAAACAGCAATCACGCTGTCGGATTCTTTCTGTGTCGACCGCTACCGTGACGAATTTCTAGATCTCATCCGCAAGGGTCTCGTGGACATTTTGTTCGCCAATGAAAGCGAATTGCACGCGCTCTATCAGACGGCGGATTTCGATACCGCCGTCATGGCGCTGTCGGATGAAAAATGCCTTGCTTTCATTACCCGTTCCGCTGACGGCTGCGTGATCGTCGATCATGGTGCGGTGCAATCCGTGCCGGCGGCCTCGATTGAAAAGCTCATCGACACGACCGGCGCGGGCGATCTCTTTGCCGCTGGCGCGCTCTACGGTCTTGCGCGCAACATGCCGCTTGCGCGTTGCGCTGCAATTGGCGCGCTGGCGGCCGCCGAAGTCATTCAGCATTTTGGCGCGCGCCCGGAGATATCGCTGGCGCAACTGGTCGAGCAATCGCTTCGATAAAACATCGCTGCTCGAACGCGCATTGCAATCAGAAGCGTGGGATGCGCGCCGTCACCCTGTCTTCCCATGCACCGCTCCTGCAAAAGTTTGTAGCTTTTGCGGGAGATGTTTTGCGCGGTCAGATCTCGGTCAGCATGCGCTTGAGATAGTCGATATCTTGTGCGAGGTGCCGATCCGACGAGGACAAGCCCTCGATTTTGCGGACCGCGTGCAGGACGGTCGTATGATCGCGGCCGCCGAACCGACGGCCGATTTCGGGCAATGAACGCGGCGTCAGGATTTTGGACAAGAACATGGCGATCTGTCGCGGCCTGACGACGGAGGCGGTCCGTCGCGACGACAGAAGATCGGCGCGCGTCACATTATAGTGGTTGGCGACCAGCTTCTGAATATCTTCGATCTTGACCTTTTTCGGGTCGCGTGTCCGCACCAGATCGCGAATGGCTTGTTCGGCAATCTCGACATTCAACGGCGCGCCGCTCAAGGTGACGCGTGCGAGAAGTCTGTTGACCGCGCCTTCGAGATCGCGACCGTTCGTGTCTATTATCTGCGCCACATAATCGACCACTGTGGCGGGGACCTCGAATCCAGCTTGCCGCTGCTGCGCAATCGAAATGCGTGAATTGAGAATAGCCCGGCGCAATTCGATATCCAGTGCGCCGAGTTCGAGACTGACGCCGCCCATCAATCGCGATCTCACGCGCTCGTCGAGGTTGTCGAGATCGTTGGGTTGTCTATCGCCGGCGATCACCACCTGGCGGCCCGCATCCAGCATCGAATTCAGGACATGCCCAAATTCGTGTGGGATTACCTTGCCGTTGAGGAACTGCACATCGTCGACAATGAGGAGATCAATGGCGCGCAATTGCTCCTTATAGGCGAGCGTCGTCTGGTTCTTGAGCGATGAGGCAAAGCCATACATGAACTTTTCGGCGGTCAGATAGACCACGTTGCGGCCCGCCGCCGCCGCCGATTGCGCAATCGATTGCACAAGATGTGTTTTACCCAGACCGACGTTGGCATGAATGTAGAGCGGGTTGAATTCGATCGCATCGCCAACCGCCGCTGCCGCAACACGCGATGCGGCCTTGTGTGGCATTGCGTTGGACGGACCAACCAGAAAGGTCTCGAAGGTCATGCGATGATCAAGCGGGGAGCCAATGAAGCGCTGCCCGTCGCCCGCATCGGCGGGTTTCTTCGGAAAGGCGGTCTTCGGGAGCAGGATGTGGTTTGTAAGCGCTGCGATTTTCTGCGTCGCCGGTTTGGTTCCGCGTCCTTTGTCATGCGCGCAATCGGGCGACAGACGAACGGATGTACGAATCCGAATAACGACCTCGACGAGATCGGGCCGGTCAGCGGCGATCGCTGCGCGAATATTTCCCTGGAAATGCCTCTGTATCCAGCTCTTCAGAAATGTCGTGGGTACCGACAGATAGACGACGCCGGCTTGAATATTGTCCAGCTCGACACGGCCGAACCATGAATTGAACTTGGCTTCTCCGAGCTCGGCGCGCAAACGTTTGCAAACATGCATCCACCAGTCTTCCATAGACCGATCTTTCAATTCAGGAGAGTTTGCGCGGGACACGGAAGACACGGACTTGTTCATTGTTCTTGCCTGGCTTCGATTGAGTGAAAAAAAGACCGCGCCAACAAGCGTCGCTTGTTCGCGTTTCAGCACCTTGCGGCGACTGACGTCAAAATATTGATTGGAAGGAGAAGCTCTAACTTCGATGGAAAAGCGAATGTGACTGTCGTCGCTGATATTGATGCCGAACGCCAACACAGAACGAAAACGAACTCATATCGTGCTTACGAGGCCATTTTTTTGATTGGATATTATGCTTCACGTTACAGCCCCCTCATGCAACGAAGATTACCTTCGTCACATAGCGTTTCACCACACATCTCGCTCGTCAGCCGCACATGCGCCCATCGCAATTCACGGCGCACAAGGCGCATGAAAAGTTGGGGGATGCAGAGCAACTGCGAGTGAGCATTACGCCGCTCATCTCAATAAGGAGGACACTAATAGCCGGGCTCTGCGGCGCCAATCCATCGCGTCATGATTCTTTCACGATCACATCCGCGGTAAATTTGATTGGATGAAATTGATCTCGCTAATGAGTTGAGTCCTAGCGGTCTGTTTGCGGATGATTGCAATGAATCGCAGTACGGCGTTCGCCTTGTCGCATGCTGGATTCGAGTCGGAATCGGCGAGTCAGGAGCGGTTGAAATTGCACGCACACCAGCTTTAACGACAAGGCATTGAATCGTAGCACAATCGTATGCGCGCCTACGCACAAGGGTGTTAATAAATCACTAATGTGGCGTGTCGGCGCGACGTTCCCAAAACAAAAAGCCGGGCTTTCGCCCGGCTTAAAATTTTGTCTGACCGAAATCAACTGGATCAGTTGGCCATCGCCTTCACGCGCGCTGTGAGGCGCGACACTTTTCGTGAAGCGGTGTTCTTGTGAATGATGCCCTTCTGAGCCGCGCGCATGACGCGTGGCGCGGCAGTCGACAGCGCGCTTGCGGCTGCCGATTGATCGCCGCTTGCGATTGCCTCTTCGACCTTGCGCAGAAAAGTGCGCATCTGGCCGCGACGCGCGCGACGCACGGCGGTGCGGCGGGCGATCTTGCGTACGGCCTTCTTTGCCGAACTCGTGTTAGCCATTGTTAAGTCCTTAACGCTCAGCCGGTCGCGCCGAATCGATCGCGCCAGGCCAATTTCCAAATAAGGGAGCCCGGCTCTCTTCGAGAGAGTCAGGCGACGGCCGTTAGATATTCAGAAAATAGGCTGGCGTCAACGGGGCGGGTCTATCGGTTGCGGAACTGTGGCGGGCGCTTCTCGGCAAAAGCCGACATGCCCTCCTTCTTGTCCTCAAGCGCGAACATCGAATGAAATACGCGTCGCTCGAAACGAATGCCCTCGGTGAGCGTCGTTTCATAGCTGCGATTGACCGTTTCCTTGGTCAACATGACGGCTGGCCGCGAGAAACCGGCGATTGTCTGGGCGGTCTTGATGGCTTCCGTCACCAGATCGTCGGCTGCAACGATCCGGGAAACGAGCCCGGAGCGCTCGGCTTCCGCCACATCCATCATGCGCCCGGTCAGACACAATTCCATGGCCTTGGATTTGCCAACGAAACGGGTCAGACGCTGCGTGCCGCCAACGCCGGGCATGACGCCAAGTTTGATTTCGGGTTGGCCGAACTTGGCCGTGTCGGCTGCCAGAATGAAATCGCACATCATGGCAAGCTCGCAGCCTCCGCCCAGCGCAAAGCCCGCTACCGCCGCGATGATCGGCTTGCGGATGCGCGTGACGCCCTCCCAGGAGGAGATGAAATCCTCAAGATAAGCGTCCATGTAGGACTTGGGCAGCATTTCCTTGATGTCGGCGCCGGCGGCGAACGCCTTGGCCGAGCCGGTGATGACCATACAGCCGATATCATCCGACCTGTCGAATTCCGTCAGCGCTATATTGAGTTCGTCTAACAGCGCCGAGTTGAGCGCATTGAGCGCCTGCGGGCGGTTGAGACGCACAAGCCCTACATTGCCATGCGTTTCGACGAGGATGTTGGAAAAGGACAATAACGCCTCCCTGGAACAGCCGGGCTTTTGACGGGATCGACGAAAGCCGGATCATTTGTCTGAAATCAAAAGCTTAGAGCCGACGGCGCAGCGCTTCCGCCGCCGCCGGTCCGCGCGTCCTTATAGTCCATCGAACAGCGCCGTCGAAAGATAGCGCTCGGCAAAAGAGGGAATGATGATGGCGATGTTCTTGTCCGCCATGTCCGGGCGCAGGCCAAGCTCTACAGCCGCCGCAATCGCTGCACCCGAGGAAATTCCGACAGGGATGCCCTCGAGCCGCGCCACCAGCCGGGCGTAGTCGAAGGAGGTCTGATTGCCGACCTTGATTACTTCATCGATGACGGAGCGGTCGAGCACCGAGGGCACAAATCCGGCGCCAATGCCCTGAATCTTGTGCGGTCCCGGCTGGCCCCCGGAAAGAATCGGCGAATCCTCGGGCTCAACCGCAACAATTCTGATCTTGGAATTGCGGCTCTTGAGAACCTGGCCGACGCCGGTGATTGTGCCGCCGGTGCCGACGCCCGAAATCACCGCGTCGATCTTGCCGTCCGTATCGTTCCAGATTTCCTCGGCTGTCGTGCGACGATGAATGTCGGGATTGGCCGGATTTTCAAACTGCTGCGGGATGATTGCGCCCGGAATGGTCTTGGCGAGTTCGTCAGCGCGCGCAATTGCGCCCTTCATGCCCTGTGCGGCAGGGGTCAGCTCAAGCTCGGCGCCAAGCAGCGCCAGCATCTTGCGGCGCTCGATCGACATGGATTCCGGCATCACCAGAATCAGGCGATAGCCGCGCGCTGCCGCAACGAAGGCGAGCGCAATGCCGGTATTGCCGGAAGTAGGCTCGACCAGCGTCGATTTGCCGGGTGTGATCTTGCCGGCGGCTTCCATGGCCGCGATCATGTTGACGCCGATCCTGTCTTTCACACTCGCCAGCGGATTGAAGAACTCGAGCTTTGCCAGAAGATTGGCTTTGACGCCCTTTTCCTTGGCCAGACGATCCAGCCGGACAAGCGGCGTGTCGCCGATCGTGTCGACGATTGAATTATAGACTTTTCCCCGTCCGTTGCGGTTTCCGGCTTCGTTCTGGCTCATGATTTTCCTCTAGTGATTATATCCGCTGGTTCGGGCGCGCGAAAAGCCGGCGCCCGATGCTTACGCCAATTGAACCGCTTGCGGGCGCTTGTTTCAATGTCGATTTGCGCCGGAGCGCGAAGAGAACATTCTCCAGACTATGGCGCATGCGGCAGATTTGTTCCCGTCGAGCCGAAACCGCCGTCGGCGCGCGTCGTGTCCGACAGACGCTCAACCAATTCCAGCCCGACCTGCACAATCGGCGCGACGACGAGTTGGGCGATCCGCATGCCGCGTTTAAGTCTGAATGGCTCGTCGCCCGCATTATAGAGAATGACTTTGATCTCGCCGCGATAATCGCTGTCGATCGTGCCGGGCGTGTTCAGCACGGTCACGCCATGGTTGGCGGCAAGCCCGGAGCGTGGACGCACCTGCGCCTCATAGCCGCACGGCAATTCCATACGAAACCCGGTCGGCACAATCATCCGCGCCCCGGGTTCGATCACGATTTTTTCCGATGCGCCGAGCGCACAGGCGAGATCGAGGCCCGCAGCGCCTGCGCTTTGATAGCCAGGCGCGTCGAGATCGTGGGCATGCGCCAGCCGCACAAGCCGAACGACGACTCCTTGTGGTTTTCTCATATCTTGCCATCCAGCCGTGTGGCGATCAGCGCGACGATCCTGTCCGCGATTTCCGCCTTGTTTGCTTGCGGCCAGGCCTGCGCGCCGCTTTTGTCGACAATTACGACACGATTGAGATCGCCGCCAAAGATCGCCTGTTCGGCGCCGACATCGTTGGCGATGATGAGATCGCAATTCTTGCGCGCAAGTTTGGCCTGCGCATTGGCGACGAGGTTTTCGGTTTCCGCAGCAAAGCCGACGACCAGTTTCGGACGCCCAGCCGTCATCTGCGAAATCGTCCTGAGAATATCGGGGTTTTCCACGAGCTCAATCGTTGGCGGACCGCTGGGCCCCTTCTTCGTTTTTTGTGTGCCGGCGTTCCCGACCCGCCAGTCGGCGACGGCGGCGGCGGCGACGAAAATGTCGGTTGGCAAGGCGTTTTGAACTTGCGCGAGCATATCGCGCGCCGACTCTGCGTGTTTGACGGTCACACCCGCAGGCGGCGCGAGATCGACCGGCCCCGAGACGAGCACGGTTTCCGCGCCGGCCGCAGTAAGCGCCGCCGCAATGGCGTAGCCTTGCTTGCCGGAGGATTTGTTGCTGATGTAGCGCACGGGATCGATGGCTTCGCGGGTCGGTCCCGCAGTCACCACAGCGTGCCGGCCGGCAAGCGGTTTCCGTGCTTGCGCGCCGGTAATCGCTGTAGGCGCGTCCGCGCCCCTGGCGACAAGCTCCTCCAGTCGCGCGACGATATCGAGCGGCTCGATCATCCGGCCTGGCCCGAATTCGCCGCAGGCCATTTCGCCGTCTGCTGGCCCCAGCACAGAACATCCCGCAGCCGTCAGCGTCGCTATGTTGCGCTGCGTCGCGTGATGCGCCCACATTCTGACGTTCATGGCGGGAACGAAGATTGGGGTCTTATCGGTTGCAAGCAACAGGGTGGACGCCAGATCGTCGGCAAGACCAAGCGCAGCCTTGGCCATAAGATCGGCCGTCGCCGGGGCGACCACAACCAGATCGGAGGCGCGCGAAAGCTGGATATGGCCGATTTCCGTTTCGTCGGTGAGCGAGAAAAGCTCGTCAAAGACCTTGTGGCCGGACAGGCTGGCAACTGAAAGCGGCGTCACGAATTGCTTGGCGGCTTTTGTGAGCACCGTCGTGATGCTGGCGTTGCGTTCGCGCAAGCGCCGGATGAGATCGAGCGTCTTGTAAGCCGCAATGCCCCCGCCGATGATGAGAAGGACATGTTTTCCCGAGAGGTTGGACATTCGTTCCCTCAATCCTCAGCGCAGCAGCGCAAAAATAGCCGCCGCCGCCAGCACCCAAAGCGGAATGGTCCGCCAGTCCAGTGTGCGCGCACGCGGCTCGGCGCGGACACGGGTTTCCTTGCGCAAGTTTTCTGTCAGCGTGTCGATCCGTTCAAGCATTTCCGGCGCACGCGCCAGCGCTTGCATGGCCGCGCCCAGCGTTTCGCCAGCGTCGCGCACTTTGCCTGCAGGCCCGAGATTGTCGACCATCCAGCTTCGGATGACGGGCTCCGCCGTCGTCCACATATTGAGATTGGGATCAAGCGTGCGGGCAACGCCTTCTACGACAACCATAGTCTTTTGCAGGAGCACCAGTTCCGTGCGGGTCGCCATGTCGAACAGGCCAGTGATCTCGAACAGCAGCGTTAAAACGCGCGCCATCGAAATCTGATCGGCGGTGCGCGAGTGAATGGGTTCGCCGACGGCGCGAATTGCCTGCGCAAATTCAGCGACCGCATGTTTGCGTGGCACATAGCCGGCTTCGAAATGGACTACTGCAACGCGCCTGTAGTCGCGCGTGATGAAACCGAACAGGATTTCCGCCAGAAACTTCCGCTGGGCGGCGTTGAGACGCCCCATGATTCCGAAATCGACAGCGACAACCCGGCCCTGCCGGTCCACGAACAGGTTTCCCTGATGCATGTCGGCGTGAAAGAAGCCATCGCGCACGGCTTGCCGCAGAAAGGATTGAATGATCTCCGCCCCGAGCTTGGGCAGATCGAAGCCGGCTTCGCGCAGGGCTTCGATATTGGAAAGCGGGATGCCGTCGATCCATTCCGTCGTCAGGACATCCCGGCCAGTTCGATTCCAGTCGACTTCGGGTGTCCTGAAATCGAGGTCATCGGCAGTGTTCTCGCAGAATTCGGAAGCAGCGGCGGCTTCCAGCCGCAGATCCATTTCCAGCCGCACGCTGCGCGCCAGAGTTTCAACCACTTCGACGAGACGCAAGCGTCGCGCTTCTACAGACACGCCTTCGGCCAGGCGCGCGGCGAACATCATGTCGGCGAGATCGCGTCGAAACCGCGCTTCGACGCCGGGCCGCAATATCTTGACCGCAACCTCGCGCGCGCCCTCGGCCTGCGTCGTGCGTGCGCGATGAACCTGCGCGATGGAGGCGGCTGCAACCGGCGCACTGAAGTCCGAAAAGATTTCCGATAACGGCTGCCCCAGCGTGCTTTCGATCGTGGCCACCGCTTCCGCTTGCGGAAACGGCGCCATCCGGTCCTGCAATTGTTCGAGCGCCCGCGCAGTGGCAAGCCCGACGATATCGGGGCGCGTAGCCAGAAACTGGCCAAGCTTGACATAAGAGGGGCCAAGCTGCGCCATGGCGCAAGCAAGCGACCCCGTCTTGGGATCGGCGCCTGCGCGCGCCAGCTTCCGGAACAGATAGAAGAACGGCCGGGCCGCCGGCGGAACCAACGCGGAATCGACATCGAGAAAGACGCCCTCGCGTCCCAGAATAAATCCAGCGCGCGCGAGGCGCAGAATGTGCATGATGCTCATTGTCAGACGCGCCGTCCGGCCTTTAGAGATTCCAGCCGCTGTGAATGGCGACAACGCCGCCGGTCAGGCGTTCGTACGAAGCGCGCCGAAAACCTGCGTCCGCAACCATGTTGCGAAAATCCTCGGCCTTGGGAAACTTGCTGATGGATTCGACGAGATAGCGATAGGGTTGCTCATTGCCTGTCGTCCATTCGCCGAGCCTGGGAACGACACGGAATGAATATTGGTCGTAAATGCGGTCGATGACCGGCAGATCGACCTGAGAAAACTCCAGACACAGGAAGCGTCCGCCCTTCTTGAGTACGCGCCGCGCCTCGCTCAACGCCTTGGGAATGCGCGGAACGTTGCGAATGCCGAAGGCGATTGTGTAGACGTCGAAACTGCCATCCGGAAACGGAAGCTCCTCGGCATTGGCTTCGACCGTCTCGACGCGGTCCTCGAAACCGAACTCCCGGGCGCGCTGCCGGCATACTTTCAGCATGTCCGCATTGATATCGACAACGGTCGAATGCGCCTGACGCAATCCCTGTTCAGCAATCCGGAAAGAAATGTCGCCTGTCCCGCCAGCAACATCGATATGTCGCCATGGCCGGACCTTTGAGGGGCGGGCCATCGCGACGAAGACATTTTTCCATTCGCGATGCAGGCCCGCCGACATCAGGTCGTTCATCAGGTCGTAGCGATCGGCGACCTTGTGGAAGACATCGTCGACCAACGCCTGTTTGGCATCGAGCGGCACGCGCCTGTATCCAAAATCCGCGCCGTTCTGATTGGCCGATCCCAAATCCTTCGATCCCAAATCCCTTGCCGCGCTCATCTCAAATGTCCTCTTCGGGCAGGACAATATCGTGTCCGCGTCACTATATCTATGCGGCCGGCCCAAACCGCCGGCTAAGGGTTAATCCCCAGCTCAGGGCCGAAGTTATGCCAGAATTGCCGGAAGTGGAGACAACACGTCGGGGACTGACGCCGGCGATGGTGGGCAAGACAATTTCGCGGGTTCGTCTCAACAGGCCGGACCTTCGCTTTCCGTTTCAAGCGGATTTTTCCGTCCGCCTGCGCCAAAGGCTGGTGGAGCGCATCGACCGGCGCGCGAAATATTTGCTTTTTCGCCTCTCCGGCGGCGATGTCCTTGTCGCCCATCTCGGCATGAGCGGCTCCTTTCGTATCGAGGCGGGCGGAGAGGCCGGTAAGATGTCAGCGCTCTACTGGCAAATCCCGCGGCTTGCCGCGCACGATCATGTCGTGCTGGACGTGTCCGACGGCGCGCGGATTTTTTATAACGACCCGCGTCGGTTCGGGTTCATGTTTGTTGCGAGCGAGACCGAACTCGTCAGACATCCGCGCATGCGCGGCGTAGGGCTTGAGCCGCTCGACCCGCCGCTCGACCCGCAAACGCTGGCGCGCCTGTTCGATGGCGCGGCGACCAGCCTCAAGGCGGCGCTGCTCGATCAGAAGCGCATAGCCGGTCTCGGCAACATCTATGTTTGCGAAGCCATGCATAAAGCCGGCCTGTCGCCGATGCGTCGCGCAGCCAGCATTGCGGGACCGGAGAGGCTCGCACGCGATCAAAGACGCAGACTTGCGTCGGCGATTTGTGACGTCCTGAACGATGCAATCGCCGCCGGCGGCTCCACGCTGCGCGATTTTTCCGGCGCAGACGGCAGGCCCGGTTATTTTCAGCATACGTTCGCCGTTTACGACCGCGAGGGTGCGGCCTGTCCTAAAAATGCTTGCAAGGGAACGATCGAACGCATCATCCAATCCGGTCGCTCAACCTTTTATTGCCGCATGTGTCAGCGATGAAAAAATTCGGAATAAATGGCGGCCCACTTCGATCAAAATGACATAGCGACTCGCGATAGCCTTGGCTAAGATCAAATGATGCGGCTATTTCGAAGAGCCGAGGATGCGCACGCCAAAGGCGGCGAACTCGAGCTTCGTCACGATGGTGAGATTTACAAGGTTCAGCTGCGGCGTGTGATATCCGCGCGGCGCTTCATTCTTCGCGTGCGCGGCGCAACGCGCGACGCCGTTCTCACCGTGCCGCAACGCGCATCGCTGAAAGATGCGACGGAATTTGCACAGCGCAACGCCGCATGGGTCGGCGCTCGCTTGCGTCGTCTGCCACAGCAAATTCGGTTCCTTAACGGCGCGGTTTTCCCGCTGGGCGATGCGCAGACCCGCATTGTCCATGCGCCGGGAATGCGCGGCGTGGTCTGGCTCGCCGCCGAAGGATCGGACGAACAGAAACTTTATGTCGCAGGCGACAGCGCGCATATCGAACGGCGCGTGCAGGATTGGCTGAAAGTGCAGGCAAAGGTCAAACTTGTTGATGCAGTGCGTCGCTATGCGGATATGATCGGCAAACCCGAACCGCCAATCACCTTACGCGATACGAGCACGAGATGGGGCTCGTGTTCCGCGACTGGCGCATTGAATTTTTCCTGGCGGCTCATTCTCGCGCCAGGCGATGTCCTCACATATCTGGCGGCGCACGAAGTCTGCCACCTCGTGCATATGAATCATTCCGTGTCCTTCTGGAAATTATGTCAGTCGATCTGCCCGGAAACCGACGCCGCCGAAGCATGGCTCAAGGCGAATGGTCTCGATCTCTATCGCTACGGCGCCAAACGACTTCGCGGCGCGGCTTGCCCGGAAGGCGGCGGGGGCGATTATCCGCTGGCGGATCGATTACAGTTCTGATCGGCGCCTGAATGCGGGTGAAAAGTCAGATTGTGGTGTGCGCGCCGTTGCGCACGAAGGTCAGATAAGCTGATGGGCGGCCTTCCAGGCGCGCCTTTTTCTCGTAGCGCGTCGCAAACCAGCCTTCCCATGGTTTCAGCCAATCGTCGGGCCGTGTCGCTTCCCATGCGAAATGCTTGCTGTGTCCGATATGAGCGAGCGTCCAGGCGCAGTAATCGTCGATATCTGTCGCAAATCTCAGTTCGCAGCCTGGTTTCAGCACGCGTGCGGCGGCGGACAGGAATTCGTCCGAGACGATGCGCCGTTTATGATGGCGGCGCTTCGGCCAGGGATCAGGATAGAGCAGCTCGATCCTGTCGAGCGATTGCGCCGGCAGCGTCGCCAGCAGTTCGCGTGCGTCGCCGGCATGAATGCGGATATTGGCGAGGTCGCGATCCTCGATTGCCGAGATCGTTTTCGCCACGCCGTTGAGAAACGGTTCGCAGCCCAGAAAGGCGATATCGGGCGCGGCGCTCGCCTGTTCGATCAGGCGTTCGCCGTCGCCGAAGCCAATTTCCAGACGCAACTCGCGGTGCGGAAAGGAAAATAATTTGTCCGGCGAAAGCGCGCCGCCTGAAAGATCGACGGCCACCGTCGGAAGAAAATCCGCCATCAGCGTACCCTGGCGCTGGCGAAGTTTCTTGCCTTTCCGGCGACCGTACAATTTGTGCAAGCAGAAGCTCTACGAAAATATCAGAAGTAGGATTTCAGCTTGTCCGCAAGGTCCGTGCGCTCCCACGAGAAGCCGCCATCGGCTTCCGGCTGACGACCGAAATGGCCGTAAGCGGAGGTGCGGGCATAGATCGGACGGTTGAGCTGGAGGTGCTCGCGGATGCCGCGCGGCGACAGCTTCATCGCCTGCATCAGCGCAAGCTCCAGCTTACCCTCGTCGACCTGGCCGGTGCCATGAAGGTTCGCATAGATCGAAAGCGGCTCGGCGACGCCAATGGCATAGGAAAGCTGTAGCGTACAGCGATCCGCAAGCCCTGCGGCAACGACATTCTTGGCAAGATAGCGCGCGGCATAGGCGGCGGAACGGTCGACCTTGGTCGGATCCTTGCCGGAGAATGCGCCGCCGCCGTGCGGCGCAGCGCCGCCATAGGTGTCGACAATGATCTTGCGCCCGGTCAGGCCGCAATCGCCATCGGGACCGCCAATGAAAAACTTACCCGTGGGGTTGATATGCCAGACGGTCGAGGCGTCGACCCAGCCTTCCGGCAAAGCCTTGCGAACGAAAGGTTCGATCATCGCGCGCACGTCGCCCGACGACAGGTTCTCGACGAGATGCTGGTGCGACACGACGATCTGGGAGACGCCGACCGGCTTGCCATTTTCGTAACGCACGGTCACCTGGCTCTTGGCGTCTGGGCCGAGCTTGGGCTCTGCGCCGGATCGGCGCGCCTGCGAAAGCGCATGCAGAATCTTGTGCGCGTAATGCAGGGGCGCCGGCATGAGGTCGGGCGTCTCGCGGCAGGCGTAGCCGAACATGATGCCCTGGTCGCCGGCGCCTTCATCCTTGTTGCCTGCGGAATCAACGCCCTGGGCAATATCGGCGGATTGCGCATGCAGCAGAACGTCGACCTGCGCATTCTTCCAGTGAAAGCCATCCTGCTCGTAGCCGATATCCTTGATCGCTTTGCGTGCCACATCCTCGATTTCCGCTTTGGAAATTGCCGGACCGCGGACTTCGCCGGCGATCACGACGCGATTGGTCGTAGCTAGCGTCTCGCTTGCGACGCGGATCTGGTAGGGGTCGATACCCTCTGCGGCGCCGCGCGAAAAGAAGAGATCGACGATTTCGTCGGAAATCCTGTCGCAAACCTTGTCGGGATGCCCTTCGGAAACGGATTCACTGGTGAATTGAAAATTCGTACGGGCCAAGCCAGCCTCCTGACATCATGCGACCGGAAAAGCGGTCGAAAGCTGGCGCCTTCTGACAGTCTACGTTCGTTTCGTCAAGCGAGCGGGCGCGTTTCGTTCGTTTTAACGAACGTTTCTAGCTGCGATCGGAATCCGCAATCGCCGCGACAAGATCGATGATTTTCCGACGCAGCTTTGAACTCTTGATGCGCGCAAATGCGCGATTCAATGCGATTCCGTCGGTCGTGTCTTCGATGCCGGCGCTCGGCATTTCGCTCTGATGTTCGGAGAAGCCGGAATCCGTGGATTTGGCGGCCGGCAGACCCTCGTAAAAATATCCCGGCTCGACATTGAGAACCTTGGCGATGTGAAAAAGTTGTCCGGCGCCGATGCGGTTGGCGCCTTTTTCATATTTCTGAATCTGCTGGAACGATACGCCCAAGCCTTCGCCAAGCTTTTCCTGGCTGATGCGCAGGAACGAGCGACGAAGCCGGATCCGATTTCCGACATGCGTGTCAATAGCGGTGGGTTGGTTATCTTCGCTCATGACTCTGATCCATTCGTCGGGGCGATTTGATCGCGAATGGGGGCGTGCGAGAAAGTCACATTCTTCGGCGTCCGACAAGTAAAACAAGTAGCATGAGCGAAAAGATGACGACGGCCGGCGCGATCGGGTGGCGGCTGAATATCGTCGGCTCAATCGGTTTGGGCAACGGACTGTCCAGAATGCCGGCTGTGCCGAGCGGCAATTCCTTCAACGTGCGGCCATAGGGGTCGACCACCGCCGAAATGCCCGTATTGGCGGCGCGCACCAGCGGTAGCCCTTCCTCGATAGCTCGCAGCCGCGCTTGCGCCATATGTTGATAGGGGCCTGATGTCAGCCCGAACCAGGCGTCATTGGTCACATTGAGCAGGAAAGCTGGACGGGCGGGCGGACCGTCGGATCGGACGTTTGGCGTCACCTCCCCGGGAAAGATCGCTTCGTAGCAAATAAGCGGCTGGAAGGATGGAAGCCCGGGAACATTCATGATCCGCCGGGCATCGCCAGCCGTGAACCCACCCGGCAGGGCGATGAACTGCTTCAGGCCAATGGCGCGCAGCAGGCGGTTGGCCGGGAGATATTCGCCAAAAGGAACGAGATGGATCTTGTCGGAACTGGCGATGATCTTGCCTGCGCCGTCGACCGCCACCAACGAATTGTAGGCCTTGCCATCTCGATGGGAATTGTTCTCAAGACGAATGGCGCCAGTCAGCAGAATGGTATGGCTTCCCAGCGTCTTTGCGATCATGTTGAGAGCCTGGGGCTCCCGGCTCAAGACGAATGGAAAGGCCGATTCCGGCCAGATCAGATGCGTGATGTTCGTGAGCCCGGCGACGGTGGGCGAGGTTGAACGATCGGAGAGGTCGAGATAGCGGCGCAATATCTCCGGACCGGCGGCAGGACGGAATTTGGTGTCTTGCGGCACATTCGGCTGCATGATTCGCAATTGGACATTGGGCGTTGTCCCAACCGCCCCCCCGCTAAGGCGCCAGATGCCGAAACCGGCAAGGCCTGCGAAACAGAAGGCTGCAATCGCGGTCGACGAAAAATACCAGCGTCGAACTCTCGCATCGGCGAGAGTTGCCGGCGCCGCGCATAAGGCGATGACAATAGGCGACAGCCCATGCAGCCCAAAGATCGACGCGCTTTGCGCCAGCACGGTAAACTGGCCGAAGGCCATCCCGAAATCGTTCCAGGGAAAACCGGTAAACAGATAGCCGCGCGCCAGTTCCGCGCATCCCAGCCCGAAGGCCAGAGCCAGGATTCTTGCAGCGCCAGGACGCCACAATAATAAAGCAATAACAAAGCCGAACGCCGGAAAGATCGCGAGGACCGCCGGCAGCCCCAGAACACCGAACGGCAGCGCCCAGGCAAAACGCTCGGGCTCGACGAGAAAGGCTGCGCCGAGCCAATAGAGGCCGCCGACGAAATAGCCGAAACCGAGAAACCATCCGGCGATGGCTGCCGCGCGAAGCCGGATACGAAAAAGCCCGACGTCGTTCCGACCGCCGCAACCGTCGAGAATCCAGACGGCGACCGTCATGGTCACGACGAGCGCAGGAATGAACCCGACCGGCGGCATGGCGAGCGCGCCGATCGCGCCGGCCGCAAGCGCTATTCCGCAACGGCGCCAGCCATCGGCAAGCATCACAAGATGCGCAGTGCGACTCAACACGCTGACGCGCGCTCGGCACTGGAGGAATTGGCGTTCCGCCCATATGTGCGCCAAGGCGCAATATCGGCTGCGGGCAATCCAAAGCGAGATGTCATCGCGTCTGACCTTGTCCCGGCTTCTTGTTTACGACGGCGTTCTCGTCGCGCTCCGAATCAGGATCGGGCAAGCGTATCCGAACCCGCGTGATGCGTCGCGGGTCGGCGTCGACAATCTCGAATTCCACCTTGCGGTCCAGAAGGTGGATAATCTCGCCGCGCGCAGGCACACGCCCCGCCACCGCCGCAATGAGCCCGCCAAGCGTGCTCACGTCGTCGGAATCGATAATGGTGTCCAGATCGATCCCGATCTTTTCCGTAACATCGTTGAGATCGGCGCGTGCGTCGACCATGAACTCGCGCTCGGCAATCTGGTCGATACGCGGATCTTCTTCGTAATCATGTTCGTCTTCGATATCGCCGACAATCATTTCCACCACGTCTTCGATCGAAACGAGGCCCTCGGTGCCGCCATATTCATCGATGACAAGGGCCATATGCGTGCGGCTCGCCTGCATTTTGACGAGAAGATCGAGGGCGGGCATGGACGGGGGTACAAACAGCACGGGCCGAACGACCGTTGTATGCGTGAGGGGCGCGGAAAGATCGAGCGCGCCGACGGCTGCCAGTCTCTGGCTGCGCTTTTCGTTCTGCAAATCGGCTTCGGCAGGCGCATCGCCCCCTTCGGCGGCCGAACGTTTGCGCCGGCGCATTCCGTGCTCGACGGACGCAGCCAGATAGTCCACGAAATCGCGAATATGAATCATACCGCGGGGATCGTCAAGTGTCTCGCCGTGAACAGGCAGGCGCGAATGCCCGGCGGTGCGAAAGATGGTGAGCACTTCGGCAAGTGTCGCGGTAACGGCGACCGCGATGATGTCGGCGCGCGGAATCATGATGTCGCGTACGCGATGCTCGTGCAATTCCAGGACATTGCGGAGAATGACGCGCTCTTGCGGTGAGAAATCGTCGGCATTTTCGGGCTGTTCCAGCGCATCTTCGATATCGTCGCGCAAGGAGGCCGGCGCAAGGCCCAGAAGGCTGCGCATCCGATCAAGCAAGGTTGTGCGCCCGTGATCCTGGTCGCGTTTGACGTCGCTCATTGCGCGTCCTGCATTAGTCCCGGTTCGCCCTGATAGGGGTCGCCGATGCCGAGTTCCGCGAGGATCGCGCGTTCCATGTCTTCCATCTCGTTGGCTTCGCCATCCGCCTGGTGATCATATCCCAGCAGATGCAGATAACCGTGTACAATCAAATGCGAAAGATGATCGAAAAACGTCTTCCCTTCGTCCTTCGCCTCCCGCACAAGCGTTTCGTAGGCCACCGCGATGTCGCCCAGATGGCGCACGCCGGGCTGCTGCATGGACGAGGGAAAGGACAGAACATTTGTCGCCGTATCCTTGCCGCGCCATTGTGCGTTCAGGCGACGGATTTCCGCATCGTCGCACAAAAGCACGCTGACTTCGGCGTCGCAGGGCTCGAAGAAGACTTCTGAGGCCAGGATCGCCCGTCGCACCGCATCTTCGGCCTGCGGGGAGCTCGACCACAATGGCGAAGCAATCGCAATATCGGCCTGTACGCTCATTTGCGTTCCGGCGACCCCGCCGCCTGCTCTCGTTCCGCTTTCGAATAGGCGTCGACGATTCGCCGCACGAGATCATGGCGCACCACATCGCCGTCCAGAAATTTGATGTACCCGACGCCCTCGACCTGGGCGAGCAATTGCACGGCCTGGCTTAATCCGGAACGTTGCCCGGATGGCAGATCGGTCTGCGATGTATCGCCATTGACAATCATGCGGGATCCTTCGCCCAGGCGGGTCAGAAACATCTTCATCTGCATGGTCGTCGCATTCTGCGCCTCATCGAGCAGGACGCAGGCGCTGGTCAGCGTTCTGCCGCGCATGAAGGCAAGCGGGGCCACCTCGATCATGCCGGTCTGCATGCCGCGCTCGACCATTCGAGCATCCATGAAATCGTGCAGGGCGTCGTAGATAGGACGCAGATAGGGGTCGACTTTTTCCCGCATGTCGCCGGGCAGGAAACCCAGTCTTTCGCCGGCTTCCACCGCCGGACGCGATAGAATGATTCGTTCGACCGCGCCTTGCTCGAGCAAGGAGACGGCGTGGCCAACCGCAAGCCATGTTTTGCCGGTGCCTGCTGGCCCCTCGGCAAACACCAGTTCATATTTCTTGAGCGCGCGCAGATAAGCGCTCTGCGTATTCGTCCGCGCACGTACGCTCGGGCGCTTGCGTGTCCGGATTTCCTCAAATCCGCGCGGCTCGGCGTTTGTCGCGTCGGGAAAAAGCGTTCCTTGCAGCAGGGTCTCTTCCAGCGCGCCATCGACTTCGCCAAGCGAAATGGCGTGTCCGGCCGCAGCGCGCATATAAAGATGTTCAAGCGCCCGGCGTGCCTGATCGACGTTGGTCGCCGGACCTTTCAATGTCACATGATTGCCATTTGCCGCCGCAACGATGGCGAGCCGCCGTTCGATCTTTGCGAGATTATGGTCGTATTGGCCGAAGACGGTCGATGCATGTCTGTTGTCGTCGAATGACAGCGTTATTTCCTTGTCCGGCTCACCCGTGACGGCCCGCGTTGCGCCCACGTCCTTGCGATGGTCTGCGCTGCTCCTGCCGTTCAAGGCCGCGCCTCCTCGACGTGGCGTTTTTCGATTGCGCCGAAGAGCGAATGCGGTCCGGGTCGCGTGATCGTGACGGGCCGAATCGTTCCGATCAGGCTGACGTCGCCCTCGACCTGCACGCTTTGAAGATAAGGCGAGCGCCCGACAATCTGGCCTTCGTGGCGACCCTGCTTTTCAAACAGCACATCTAGGGTCTGGCCGGTGCAATTTGTATTGAAGCGGGTTGCCTGTGCGTCGAGCAGCGCATGAAGCTCGCTCAGGCGGGCCTTCATGACCTGTTCGGAAATCTGCTCGCCGAGTTCGGCGCCGGGCGTTCCAGGGCGTTTTGAGTATTTGAACGAAAACGCGCTTGCGAATTCGACCTGCTCGACAAGCCGCATGGTGGCGCGAAAATCCTCGTCGGTTTCCCCGGGAAAGCCGACGATGAAATCCGAGGACAGCGCAATATCCGGGCGCGCCGCGCGGATTTTTTCGATGATGGCGAGATAGTCGCGCGCTGTGTGGCGGCGGTTCATTGCATGCAGAATGCGGTCCGACCCGCTTTGCACTGGCAAATGCAGATAGGGCATCACCTTCGGCAGATTCCGATGGGCGGCGATGAGATCATCGCCCATGTCGAGCGGATGGCTGGTTGTGTAACGCAGGCGCTCCAGTCCCGGAATCCCGGACAGCCGCTCGAACAAACGGGCCAGCGTCCACATGCCGCCCTCGCTTTCTGCGCGAAAGGCGTTCACATTCTGGCCGAGCAGCGTGACGTCTTTCACGCCGCCTTCGGCCAGACGCTCGACTTCGGCGACGATATCGCCAACCGTCCGCGAAATCTCGGCGCCGCGTGTATAGGGAACGACACAGAAGCTGCAAAACTTGTCGCAACCCTCCTGGATCGTGACGAAGGCGCTTACGCGCCCGGCTTCTAAGTTCGGCCGGCGCAGATCGCGGAATTTTTCGGCGGTCTCGAAATCGATGAACAGCGGACGTTCGCCGCGCCGGGCTTTGTCGAGCGCTTCGGGCAGGCGGTGATAGGATTGCGGGCCAAGAACGAAATCGACGGCGGCCTCGCGCTGGAGGATTTCCGCGCCCTCGGCCTGCGCCACACAGCCGGCCACACCTACAAGGAACGGGCGGTTCTGGGCGGCGCGCTCGTTCTTGAGCCGCCTGATCTGGCCAAGCTCGGAAAAGACCTTTTCGGCGGCTTTTTCGCGAATGTGGCAGGTGTTGAGAATGACCACCTCGGCCTCGGCCGGGGTGTCGACCGCCGAATGGCCGCGGCCCTGCAAAAGGCCGGCGATCCGGGACGAGTCGTAGACGTTCATCTGGCAGCCGTAAGATTTAACGTAGCCGCCTGCGAGCGCCTTCGAACCTTCTGTCACGCCTTTTTGACCCCCTGCTGCCGGCTTGCGCGAAATATGCTGTCGCTCGCTTATACGACCTGTCGACGGGAAAGAACATAAGTAGACGCATCAAGCGGGCAAACATCCATCACATCGCCGACAAAGGCGGTCCGGATCGCCTCCGCCGCGCGCCGGGCGACAGTCTTGCGGTCGTCGGCGCGGTCGAAGGAAATAGGCCTCAGGAATCGGACCTTGCAGAGCACAGGGCCGCTCCGCGCAAGATCGAGAAGATGCGGCGCAAAGGTCGTATCGCCGTACCAGGCCAGACGTGCGCGTCCGGCGCGCCCCAAAGGAAGGCCCCACCGGCGTGTATAGGCGAGGGCGACCGGGGCGATCAGAACATTAGCGATTTCGGCCCGCTCCCTCAGGAGATCGCGGGCGGCGGCAAAATGCGAGGCGTTGAACGCCCGCAACCGCGTGCCGTCGCCGGTCGTCGCCTCCGGAAACAGGGCGACGACCTCGCAATTTCCCATGCGCGCCGCCATCTGACGGTTGACGTGGGGGATCAGCCTTCGCCGCCCGCGTTCGACGAAAAGAGCGCCAAAGGCGCGCGCAAGACGGCCGAGCGCCAGCCAGCTTGCAAGATCGTGGCGGGCGACAAAGACGAGTGGCGACAGGGCGCCCAGAACGATCACATCCGTCCAGGAAATATGATTGGCGACCAGCAGGACAGGTCCGCCCTCGGGCAAGCGCCCGTCCGCTTCCACGACAAGCCCCAGCGCCTTGCAGGTCCAGCGGCATAAACGGATTTGAGCGCCCTGCATGCCGCGCAGGGCGATGCGCGCCGGAAAAAACGACAAGGCTACGACCAGCGCCAGCGCCAGCGCGATCAAAATCCCGGTCGCCACAAGTCTCAACGCCGCCATGGCCAAGCCTTGCCTCAATTACACGACGATTGCGTGACGATATATTAAAGAATTGATTTTAGAATCAATGCATTGGTACGTGCGCCATCAGGTTTCGCATAATAGGCCGGGCGGCGCCCGACCTGCTCGAAACCGTATCGTCGATAAAGCGCCAGCGCAGGCCTGTTGCTTTCGTCGACTTCGAGAAACAGATTACTGACGCCAAGCCGCGCCAGTCGCGACAAATGGTTGCCGAGCAAGGCGGTTGCAAGACCCGCCCCGCGCGCGCCTGGCGCGACGGCGATCGTCAGAATTTCCGCCTCGTCCGCCGCGCGCCGGCTCAGGACAAAGCCGCTGAACCCCGGCGTCGGGCCAATGCCATCGGCGACTACGGAGGCGCTTGTCAAAAGCCGCTCGAACTCGGGCGCTGACCAGGGCGTCGCGAATGAGATGGCGTGCAATTTCGCGCAAAGGCCGGCGGCCGAAGCGGCAAGCGGTCGTGCGGGCGCATGTGACACGAATGGCTTGCCCATTCTCAAGTCACGGAAAGAGCTGAAGGTTCAGGCGTCTTGACGTCGGGCGGCTTGAAATAGAGCGGGCGTGGCGGCGCCGATTGCGGGTCTGCCGCTGCGCCCAGCCGTGCGACGAACGCGATGTCGGGCGCCGCCGCATCGGACACGACTTCGGCGGCCACTCCCATCGACCATGCTTCAATCGCGAGCGCCGCCGCCGCCGACCCCGCCAGCCGAAGAGGCCCCGACCCCATTGAACGCACGGCGTCGCGCGGCGTGGTCAGGCGTGGTGCGATGATCGGGTTGCCGCCGACGAAGGCGGCGACATAGATATGGCCATGGCGTGCATCAATGGCGGCGGCGGCGACGCCATCGGCGCTACCAAGCATGAGCGGCGCAATATAAGCGGACAAAGTCGAAACCCCGACGACAGGCGTTCCCAACGCCAGCCCGATGGCGCGTGCGGCTGAAATACCTACTCTGATTCCTGTGAACGAGCCTGGCCCCACGGAGACGGCTACGCGCTCGACGGATGAACGGCCGCCGCTTTGCGCCACAATGCGGTCGATTAGGGGGATGATCGCCTGATCGTGTCCGCGCTCCAGCAATAGCGTCTCGCGCGCCAACGCCTCGTTGGCGTCGCTGTCGAACAGACACGCAGAGACGGCGCCGAGCGAGGTGTCGATGGCGAGAATCTTCATCGCGCTATGGTGGCGAAATTATCAGCCTCTATCAACACAGCCTCTAGATCTGCTCGACCGCGCGCACGTCGGGTAGAAAATGCTTGAGCATATTCTGGATGCCGTGCTTGAGGGTGGCCGTCGACGAGGGGCAGCCCGAACAGGCGCCCTTCATAGCGAGATAGACGACGCCGTCCTTGAAGCCGCGAAATCTGATGTCGCCGCCATCGCCGGCAACCGCCGGGCGCACGCGCGTATCGAGCAATTCCTTGATCTGTTCGACCGTGTCGGAATCGGCTGCGTCAAAGAATTCGTCGTCTTCCGAGGGCTGCGCGCCGCCATCGACGAAGATCGGCGCGCCGGAGACGAAATGCTCCATGATGACGCCGAGAATGCTTGGTTTCAGATGCTGCCATTCGCCGGCGTCCTTGGTGACGGAAATAAAATCTCCACCGAGAAACACCTGCGAAACGCCATCTACCGAGAACAGGGCGCTGGCCAGCGGTGAAACCTGCGCATCATTCGCCGACCGGAATTCGGCCAGGCGCGCGCCGGCGACTTCGCGCCCCGGCAGAAACTTCAGGGTGGCGGGATTGGGAGTCGGTTCGGTCTGGATGAACATGGCTCGCCTTCAGGTCGTTTGGCTGCGCTTATCCGCGAAAATATGGCTTTGTCCGGCTGTTTCAACCGCTTGTGCGTCAATGCGCCCTATTCAGCGCACAAAGCCGAGAATATCCTTGACGGCCGTCATGTTGGCCGAAGCGATGGCGCGGGCTTTGTCGGCGCCATTGCGCAGGATCGTGTCGATATAGGCGTGATCGGCCTGAAGGCGCTTCATTTCCAGGCCTACGGGGCCGAGCTTGGCGACCGCCAGATCGACCAGCGCCGCCTTGAAGTTCGAGAAATTCTGGCCGCCGAACTGCTTGAGGACCTCGTCCTTGGTCGCGCCTTGCAGCGCGGCATAAAGGCCCACGAGATTTTCAGCCTCCGGACGTCCGGCAAGGCCGGCGGCTTCGGAAGGCAGCGCGTCCGGATCCGTCTTTGCCTTGCGGAATTTTTGCGCGATCTGATCGGCGTCGTCGGAAAGATTGATACGCGAATAATCCGATGGGTCCGATTTCGACATTTTCTTCGAGCCGTCCCGCAGGCTCATCACACGTGTTGCCGGCCCCTGAATGATCGGATCGGGCAGCGGGAAGAAAGCCTCACCATGGCCGTGGCGCGCGATGGATTCTGAAAAGTCATTGTTGAACTTCTGCGCAATGTCGCGCGTGAGTTCCAGGTGCTGCTTTTGGTCCTCGCCGACCGGCACATGGGTTGCGCGATAGACAAGAATGTCGGCGGCCATCAGGTTCGGATAGGCATAGAGGCCAACGGAGGCGTTCTCACGGTCCTTGCCGGCTTTTTCCTTGAACTGGGTCATACGGTTGAGCCAGCCAAGACGCGAAACGCAATTGAAAACCCAGGCAAGTTCGGCGTGGCCGGACACAT
>JBKDZW010000024.1:0-9297 GCA_047971685.1 Rhodoblastus sp. | reverse complement strand
TTCACGCCCTTGTCGCGCAACAATCTGGTCATTTCGTAGACCGCGTGCTGGGCCTGCGCCACCGCCATGCCATAGCCCGGCACGATGATGACGTTCTTCGCCTCGGCGAGCAGTTCGGCGGTTTCGGCCGCGCTGATCGATCTGGCCTCGCCCGCCGGCGCTGCGTCGCCGCCCGAGGGGGAGGCGCTGGGCGTGCCGAAGCCGCCGGCGATCACGGAGATGAAATTGCGGTTCATCGCGCGGCACATGATGTAGCTGAGGATCGCGCCGGACGAGCCGACGAGCGCGCCGACCACGATCAGCAGATCGTTGGACAGCATGAAGCCGGTCGCAGCCGCAGCCCATCCCGAATAGGAATTCAGCATGGAGATGACGACAGGCATGTCCGCGCCGCCGATGGCCATGACCATGTGAACGCCGAAGGCCAGCGAGATGATCGTCATCACGATCAGCGGGAACATGCCGCCGCCAATCGTTTCGGCGCCCATGAAGAACTTGCCGAAGATGACGACCAGGACGAGCCCCGCCAGATTGATCCAGTGGCGGCCCGGCAGCAGCAGGGGCTTGCCGTCGATGCGGCCCGACAATTTGCCGAAGGCGATGACGGAGCCCGTGAACGTCACGGCGCCGATCAATATGCCGATATAGATTTCGGCAAGATGGATCGTGTGTTCGGCTGATGTTGCAAACACCGTCGAGGTGTCGATGTAGCTGGCGAAGCCGATGGCGCAGGCCGCAAAACCGACCAGCGAATGCATGATCGCCACCAGTTCCGGCATTTGCGTCATCTGCACGGTGCGCGCGGCATAGAGGCCGATCGCGCCGCCGATCACCATTGCAAGAATGATGAAGACATAGCCCGCGCCCACGACAATCGAGGTTTGCGCGCCGCCGGCGCCGATGCGCGAGCCGAAGATGGTCGCCAGAACGGCAATGGTCATGCCGATGACGCCATACCAATTGCCGCGCTTGGCGGTCTCGGGATTGGACAGGCCGCCGAGACTGAGGACGAAGAGGATGGTGGCTCCGATATAGGAGACCGTGACGAGGCTGGCTGACATGTTTCTCGTCCTCTTACTTCTGGAACATCGCCAGCATGCGGCGCGTAACAGCGAAGCCGCCGAACATGTTGATGGTGGTGAGCGTCAATCCGACAAAGGCGATGATCAAAATCCAGATGTCGGGGCGCCCCGGCGAGGACGGCGGCCAGATCTGGATGAGCGCGCCGATGGCGATGATCGAAGATATGGCGTTGGTGACGCTCATCAGCGGCGTGTGGAGCGCGGGCGTCACGTTCCAGACCACCATGTAGCCGACGAAGATGGCCAGCACGAAGACGGTGAAATGCCCAAGGAAGGCCGGAGGCGCATAGGCGCCGACCAGCAGGAAGAGAACGGCTATGACTGCTGCGACGATCAGCAAGGTTCTGAGCGCCATTGGTTCGGACGGCGCGCCATGGCCGTGCCCCGACGATTTCTTTGGCGCGGACGCGGACGCCGCCGCCGCGGCTGCGGGCCTGGCCGCAGGCGGCGCCGGCAGTTTCAGCGGCGGGGCGGGCCAGGTCAGTTCGCCATCCTTGACGACAGTGAAACCCCTGATGGCGTCGTCTTCCATGTTGACGACGATCCGGCCATCCTTGGCCTTGCACAATTCTTCCGTCAGACGCAGCAGGTTGGTCGCATAAAGCGTCGAGGACTGCTTGGCGAGGCGGCTGTGCAGATCGGTGTAGCCGACAATGGTCACGCCGTCGCGCACCACGGCCTCGCCCGGCACGGTGAGTTCGCAATTGCCGCCCTGTTCTGCCGCAAGATCGACGATCACGCTGCCGGGCTTCATCGACTTCACCATTTCGGCGGTGATGAGCTTTGGCGCGGGCTTGCCGGGGATGAGCGCGGTCGTAATGATGATGTCGCAATCCTGCGCCATCCTGGCGTACATTTCGCGCTGGGCCTTCTGGAAGCCCTCGCTCATCACCTTAGCGTAGCCGCCGCCGCCGCCGCCTTCCTCGTCGTAATCGACCTTGACGAATTCGGCGCCCATGGACTTGACCTGATCGGCCACTTCCGCGCGCGTGTCGTTGGCGCGCACGATCGCGCCAAGGCCGACCGCCGTGCCGATGGCCGCAAGACCGGCGACGCCTGCGCCCGCCACAAATACCTTTGCCGGCGGTATCTTGCCGGCGGCCGTGATCTGTCCTGCGAAATAACGGCCGAAAGCGTTCGCCGCCTCGATCACCGCGCGATAACCCGTGACGCCCGCCTGCGAGGTCAGCGCATCCATTTTTTGCGCACGAGAAAGAAGACGCGGCACGGCGTCCATCGCCAGCACGGTCGTCTTGCGCGCTTCCAGCGCCTTCATCAGATCGGGGTTCTGGGCCGGCCAGACGAAGGAAACGAGCGTCTGGCCCTCCTTCATCTGCGCGACCTCGGAATCGCCGGGCGGACGCACCTTGAACACGATGTCGGCGCCCGACCAGACATCCGCCGCAGTCGCCGCGATTTTAGCGCCGGCCGCCGTCAGGGCGTCGTCGTAAATATCGGCGCCGTCGCCGGCTCCCTTCTCGACCAGAACCGAAAATCCAAGGCCAACCAGTTTCTGAGCGACTTCCGGCGCTATCGCCACGCGCTTCTCGCCGGGGAATATTTCCTTCGGGATTCCAATGACCTGCGACATCAGCTCGTTTCTCCTCGCAACCTCGGGGTGTGCGCGCGTGAGTGCTCCGGGGCCTGTCTTTTCGTTCAAACGCCAAGGGTTGGCTTCATACATCAATCCCGCGCTGCGCCATAGGGCGCCGCGGTGGGAATTCCGTTCGCTGGAGGCCGCAGGGCGCGCGCGAGGGCGCGGAGGCCGCAGCGAATGGTCGACGTTCCGCCAGATTGGCGCTAGGCTTGCGCCGTGGAACACGGGGGCGTTTCATGAACGACGAGCCGCAGCGCAGCGCCAATGAGCCACAGCGCAGCGCCAATGAGCCGCAGCGCAACGCCGATGAGCGCAAGGAGCCGCCGCCCGATCCGCGCACCGCGCCGCTATCCATGCGTCAGGCCGTCCTCATCATTCACGGGATCGGCGACCAGAGGCCGATGGATACGCTGCGCGGCTTCGTCGATGGGATATGGCTGCACGATCCGCAGGGCCGCCGGATCGAGGGCCATCGCGCCTGGTCGGCGCCCGATACGATGACTGACAATTTCGAGCTGTTTCAGATCGCGACCGGCGTCAACCAAGGCGTGCGCACGGACTTTTTTGAATTTTACTGGGCGGACCTCATGACCGGCACGCGCGTGGGCGCGGTCTGGCGCTGGATCGTCTTCCATCTTCTGTTGCGAAGGGGCCTGAAACGCGCCTCGCCGGGCTTTCTCAAGGCGCGGCGCTACAGCCGCATCCTCATCCCGCTGCTGCTGCTTGTGGTCGCGTTCTGCACGGCGCATCTCGTGCGCATGATCATCAGCCCGAGCCTGCCGAGCCTGTGGGCGTTTCCCGAACTCGTGGTCGTCGCCGTCTTTATAGCGATCAATATGTTCGTGAAGACATTCGCCGGCGACGCAGCGCGCTATCTGATCGCCAGTCCCGACAATATCGGCGCGCGGCAGGCGATCCGCAGCCGCGGCGCCGACCTGATCGACAAACTGCATGACTGCGGCAAGTACGATCGGATCGTCGTGGTCGGCCATAGCCTGGGGTCCGTGATCGGTTACGACATTCTCGCCCATGCCTTCGCCAAGCGCATGCGTGACGTGGAGACGCCGCTCACGCCGGGCCTGTCTGCGGAAATCTCGCGCATCGACGAACTCGCAAGCGGCAAGGCTCCTTTCGACCTCGCCGCCTGGCGGGCCGCGCAGCAGGCGTTGTCCGGAAGCGCCGAAGCCGGGCGGTGGCGCGTATCGGATTTCGTTACGCTTGGTTCGCCGCTCACCTATGCGCATTTCCTGGTGGCGGACGATCTCGCCGATTTCGACCGCCGCCGCCGCGAGGGGGAACTGGCGACCTGCCCACCGCAATACGATGCGGACAGCATTCCCCCCAGTTGCGTCGTCTTCCAGCGTCCGGGCCGCGAGAAGGCCTCGATCCGGCATTCCGCGCTATTTGCCTTCACGCGCTGGACCAATCTCTATTTTCCGACGTCACGCGGGTTCGTGCGCGGCGATGTGATCGGCGGTCCGCTGGCGCCGAATTTCGGCGCGGGCGTGCAGGATCGCGCGGTGCAAACGACCCATCTATGGGGGCGCTCGCTCTTCAGCCACACGAGCTATTGGACGAGCCGCGGCCTGCTGGGCAGCCCCAACCACATCGAGGAGCTGGCCGAGGCGCTCCGCCTGTCCGGTCAAAGCAAGGCGTGAGCTTCAGAGCGCGCCACGTTTCCACGAAAACCGCGTGACACGCTCTGTTTTGTTGTTTTCACCGCATATCCCAACCGCAAAAGTCTACAACTTTTGCGGGATATGCTAGAGCAATTCCAGCAAAAGTGGATACTGGTTTTGCGTCCGGAATTGCGGAAAATCAAATAGTTAGAGCGTTGCAATGATTCAATGAAAAACGGAAACGCTCTAGACGCGAACGCGGCTTGCGCCGCTTCTGGCGACCGGATTGTTGGGGTCGATCACCAGCGCGCGCTGATAGGATTCAGAGGCTTTTGCGCGGTTGCCCTGCTTTTCGTAGGCAAGCCCAAGGCCCGCCCAGCCATTGGCGTTCTTGTTGTCGACATTGAGCGAGGCGTTGAAATCCTCGATCGCCTTGTCGTACTTGCCGAGCGCGATCAGGCTTTCGCCGCGCGCCTGGTAGGGCGCGCCCGCGAAGGGGTCGCGGTCGATGGCGTTGTCGAAATCGGTGACGGCGCGCTGCTGCTCGCCGCGCTTCTGATAGATCAGCCCTCTGGCGTGAAACGCCTGGGCGCCTTCGGGGTTGAGGCGGATCGCCTGGTCAAGGTCGGCCATGGCGGAATCGAGCTGGCCCTGCGCGCGCAGAAGATTGGCGCGGCCGAGATAGGCGGACGCATGGCGTGGATTGGCCTCGATGGCGCGGGTGAAATCGGCAAGCGCCGCCTCGTTGCGGCCAAGCTGGCGCTGCGCCAGACCACGGTTGGTGTAAGCCGTGGCGTTGCCCGGATCGACCTTGATCGCCTGCGAATAATCGGAGATCGCCTCGCCCATGCGGCCATTGCGCGCATAGGCGTTGCCGCGCGTGAGATAGGCTTCGGCGTTGCCGGGATTGCGATTGATGACCTCGGTCAGCGAAGCGATATTGGCGGAAGCCGCCGCCGGATCGTCGGGCGACATTTCCGCGATTCGCGGGGCGTTGGGGTTGAGGCCGCCGCGCGCCGCGCCCACCGTGTCGCAACCGGCAAGGGCCGCGCCGAAACCCGCCAGCGCAAGCATGGCAAGCGCGCGGCGCGGCTCGATGACAAGCGCGCGGCGCGGTTCAATGGAGCGCAGCGGAGTCACAGCCCGCAACGGTTCTGTAGCGCGCAGCGAACGCGCGGTCAGACAAATGCCAATTTCTGCGACCATTGGGGCACCTTCACGCTCCGACTGTTATGCTTGATATCTCTATCGATCCGCATTCGGGCGACTTGCGGGCCGGTTCGGATAAAGTCGAGAAAAAATGGTCAAGAAATCGTAAACTGATGCAAAAAAGACACGAATGTCGCAGCGGAATGCGGTCGATCGGCGCGTCGGCGCAATGTGTTGGCCGGTTTTCGCGAAAGGCGCGCCTTTAAGCGGTTCCGGGCTTTGACTTTTGTGCCGAAAGCCAGAACGCGCCGGAATTTGAAGCCGACCGAAAATTTCAGGCCGATCGCCTTCAATAGATCGTCTTGGATAAAACCCTAGATCGTCTTGGATAAAACCCTAGATCACCTTGGATAAAACCCTTGCGATCATCTTGGATTAAACCTTTGCGGGGCGTGCGCGCGCGACGGCAGCCGCATGCTTCAGGCCGCGCGAAGCAAAATCAGCCGCGGGCCGCGCCGAACGCCGGACGGGGCTTGGAGGGCAGCAGGCCTTCGCGCTGCATCTTCTTGCGGGCGAGCTTGCGGGCGCGGCGGACGGCTTCGGCCTTTTCGCGGGCGCGCTTCTCGGAGGGTTTTTCGTAATGGCCGCGCAGCTTCATTTCGCGGAAAATGCCTTCGCGCTGCATCTTCTTCTTGAGCGCCTTCAGCGCCTGATCGACATTGTTGTCGCGAACGAGAACTTGCACCGGACCTCCTGTGGCGGGTCTTGGACCCAATCTGGCGGGCTTTCGACCCGAACGGGCTTTCAACCCGAACAGGCTGCGCCTTGCGGCTCCTGCCCATCAATTTTGCAAACGAAGAACCGCCCGCGCCCGTGAGGCTAAGGCGATAATGGGTGGCGAATAACAGAAAGCGGCCGGATTGTCTATCGTTCAACGCCGGGAAAAAGCCGCGTTACATGCCCCATTTTCCGTCCCGGCCGCGCTTCGGCCTTGCCGTAGAGATGCAGCGCCGCGCCGGGGTCGGCGGCGATTTCGCGCCATTTGTCGGCCTGGTCGCCGATCAGGTTGCGCATTTCGACCGCGCCGCGAATCCCGGTCGAGCCGAGCGGCCAGCCGCAGATGGCGCGCACATGCTGCTGGAATTGCGAGGTTTCCGCCCCCTCTATCGTCCAAGGGCCGGAATTGTGGACGCGCGGCGCGATTTCGTTGACGATCGCCTTCTCGCGCCGCGTTCCGTCGGGCGCCGTCTCCGCCACCAGAAACATCTCGACCGCGATCACGCCGACATAATCGAGCGCATTCAGTATCTTGTGGCAGATTTCCATGGCCTTGGCCGCTGTCTGGGGCGCCATCCGGGCCGGGGCGCGGGTGCGCGCAAGAATATGATTCTCATGCTCGTTCTCGCAGACGTCGAAAGCGGCGAAGGAACCGTCGATCCCGCGCGCGCCGATGACGGAGATTTCGCGCTCGAAATTCACGAAACCTTCGAGAATACAAGACTCTGGCCCGAGAGCGCGAAAGGCTGCGCCAACGTCGGAACCCTCGCGCAGCATGATCTGGCCCTTGCCGTCATAGCCGAAACGCCGGGTTTTCAGGATGGCGGGGCGCCCGATCCGGCCGATGTGGCGGATGAGGGCGCCGGCGTCGTCGACCGCCGCATAGGGGGCGGTTGGAATGCCGAGCGAGGTCAGAAAATCTTTTTCGATCAGGCGGTCCTGCGTTTTCTCGAGCGCGAGCGGGCCGGGGCGCACCGGCTTGCGGGCGGCCAGAAAAGCGGCGGCTGCGGCCGGCACGTTCTCGAATTCGTAAGTCACGACATCGACGGCCTCGGCAAAGCGGGCAAGGGCCGCCTCGTCGCTCCATTCGCCGGTGGTCACGCCGGCCGCCACCTGGCTTGCGGGCTCGTCCGGACGATGGGCGTAGATATGGGTTTTGAGGCCAAGGCTGGCGGCTGCGACCGCGATCATGCGGCCGAGCTGGCCGCCGCCCAGCACGCCGATGGTCGAGCCCGGCGGGAGGATGGGTTCAGCCGTCATCGGAGGGGCGTTCGGCGACGGCGGCCGTCTGTTTTTCGCGCCAGGCGACGAGGCGGCCTGCGAGCGTCTCGTCGCTCAGCGCCAGCACGGCGGCTGCGAGCAGGGCGGCGTTGATCGCGCCGGCCTTGCCGATGGCGAGCGTTCCCACGGGCACGCCGCCGGGCATCTGGACAATGGACAGAAGCGAATCCTTGCCCGACAGCGCCTTCGATTCCACGGGCACGCCGAATACGGGCAGCGGCGTCATGGCTGCGCACATGCCCGGCAGATGGGCTGCGCCGCCGGCGCCGGCGATCACGATCCTGAAGCCGGCGGCCTTTGCGCCCCTGGCGAAGGCGACGAGGCGGTCGGGCGTACGGTGGGCCGAGACGATGCGCGCATCATAGGCTATGCCGAGCGCATCCAGCGTTTCGGCGGCGTGACGCATGGTCGCCCAGTCCGACTGGCTGCCCATGATAATGGCGATGGGTGCGGGGGGAGTGCTGCTCTGCGGCAATGGCGCCTCTGCTGGTGCGGCCAAAAGGGGCGGATAAACGAAGCGCTTTTGTGGCGCAAGAGGGCGCGCGTTTTTCGCGCAAGGAGAGGGCGCGCGCTTTTAGCGCAAGGCAAACGTTTCAGGCGATGATGTCGGGCGTGAGCTGGTCTTCCACGAAGGACAGGCGGTCGCGCAGCACGAGCTTGCGCTTTTTCAGGCGCTGGATCTGCAATTGATCGCTCACGCTGACGGAACCCAAAGCATCGATCGCCGCATCGAGATCGCGGTGCTCCTGCTTCAACCGTTCCAGCTCCGCCTCAAGCGCTATGCGTTCGCTGTCAGTGATTTTCGGCGACATGTGGTCCGGAAGGTCGGCGCTGGACTAACGCAGGGGATTTGACACACGACTTGATACGCAAAAACGCGCCTGCGCGCAAAACATCAATCCGCGCAATCTACACAATCCGCGCAATCCACGGATGCGTGCAAAAATCCGCGCGCCCGGCGCCAATATCGTGTGCGGCCCATCCAACGGCAAGGGGCGTTGAAAGTTTGAGACGAGATTGCGCTGCAAAATTCAAGGCGCATTAAATTTGATCATCGGCGCCTGACAGAAGGGCTTGCGGCTTGCCAAACCTGTGTCATCATCCTGTGGCGCTATCTATAAAAGGAGAGATTGCATGTCGATGCAAAACCATCTCGCCGAACTCGAACGGCGTCACAAGACGCTCGAGAACGAAATCGAGAAGGAACTTCTTCATCCGGGAGGCGACGAAAGTCTTCTCCACGAGCTGAAGAAAAAGAAGCTTCGACTGAAAGACGAAATCGTCAAACTGAAATCCCGGGACAGCGACACCGTTCACTAGAGCATATCCCGCAAAAGTTGCAGACTTTTGCGACAAGGATATGCGGTGAAACGAGATAATAGAGCGCGTCGCACGATTTTCGTGAAAGTGTGACGGGCTCTGAACGGGACGCAGTCAGACCGGCGCGGCAGCGTGCGGAACGCATCGGTCGCTGTAAGGTCTGAGTGTTAACGTTTGTGGCCTTTTCAGAGCATGCTCCTGGCGCTCGCAGCAAAAATGGGCGTTTGCTGCAAGAATGGGTGTTTGCTGCAAGAATGGGTGTTTGCTGCAAGAATTCATCGCCTCCGGATTTCCCCGGCCCGTTCTGCGTGGCCGGGGATTTCGTTTGCGGGATCCGCAGTTTGCGCTCTTAACTCTTGCTGCCGCAAATCTTGTAACTCTTGCTGCCGCAAATCTTGTAACTCTTGCTGCCGCAAATCTTGTAACTCTTGCTGCCGCAAATTTTTGGCGCATTGGATTGCGTTCTGGCCCC
>JBKDZW010000023.1:0-9970 GCA_047971685.1 Rhodoblastus sp. | reverse complement strand
TCAACGCGGCCAAAATATGCGTCTTCATCTCATACCTCCTCTTTCAACCTGATTTTCCCGGAACGTCCCGTCCCGTTCGCGGCCCGTCCTATTCGTGGCCTTTATGCCGATGGGCGGGCTTGACCGCGCGCACATCGACTTTGACGTCCCTGGGGTCGCGCGCGCCTTTGGCGCGGGGCGCGGCGGCGGCGTCGCTTTCGCTGACGAGACGGGCGACCTCGCCTTCAGGGTGCCTGTACCAGCCGGGATCCTTGTAATCCCCGGCCGCCAGCCCCTCGCGCACTTTCAGGACCGAGAACATGCCGCCCATTTCGACAGGGCCGAATTGCGCATAGCCCGTCATCATCGGCAGGGTGTTGTCGGGCAACGGCATTTCCATCGCCGCCATATCGGCCATGCCGCTCGAGCCCATAGCCATATAGCCCGGCTCGAACTTGCGGATCTGCTTCTGCATCTTGCGCAGATCCGCGCCGATATAGGTCTTCACCGTATGCCCCATGGCGTTCATGGTGTGATGCGACTTGTGGCAATGTATGGCCCAGTCGCCAAGCTCGTCGGCCACGAATTCGATATCGCGCATCTGCCCGACGGCGATGTCGACAGTAACTTCCGGCCAGGCCGCGCCCGGCGGCACCACGCCGCCGTCCGTGCCCGTCACCTGAAATTCGTGCCCGTGAATATGGATGGGGTGATTGGTCATGGTGAGATTGCCGATGCGCATGCGCACCTTGTCGTTCCGGCCGACCACGAAGGGGTCGATGCCCGGAAAGACGCGGCTGTTCCAGGCCCACGTGTTGAATTCCAGCATCGTGTTGACCTTGGGCACATAGGCGCCGGGCTCGATGTCGAAATTGTTCAAGAGGAAACAAAAGTCGCGGTCGACGCGCCGCTCCTCCGGTTTCCTGGGATGCACGATGAACATGCCCATCATGCCCATGGCCATCTGCACCATTTCGTCGGCGTGCGGGTGATACATGAACGTGCCGGCGCGCCGGAGCTGGAACTCGTAGACAAAGGTCTGCCCCGGCTTGATCGCTGGCTGGGTGAGGCCCGCCACGCCGTCCATGCCGTTGGGCAGGCGCTGGCCGTGCCAGTGGACGGCGGTGTGTTCGGGCAGGCGGTTGGTGACGAATATGCGCACCTTGTCGCCTTCGACCGCCTCGATGGTGGGGCCGGGCGACTGGCCGTTATAGCCCCACAGAAAGGCCTTCATGCCCGGCGCCATTTCGCGCACCACCGGCTCGGCCACCAGATGGAATTCCTTCCAGTCGCCGTTCATGCGCCAGGGCAATGTCCAGCCGTTGAGCGTGACCACGGGATTGTAATCGGGCCCGGTATGGGGCGCCAAAGGCGCCTGCGTCCTGGCGTCCGTTGCGAGGGCTGCTTCGGGAATGCCCGCGGCGGCGCGCCCCGCGACAAGCGCGGTCGAGACGGCGGAGGCGGCGGCGACGGGGAAAAACTGTCGTCTGGAGAACATGTGCGCCTCCCTATTGTGCTGCTGCGACCGACGTGGCGGCCGGGGATGTTTCGGTATCGGCGACGCCTGCGCCCATCATGGCGGCATGCAGATTTGTCTCGGCGACAAGAAAATCTCGCTGCGCGTCGATGGCTGCGACATTGCTCAGGATTCTCGCGCGCGCATCCTGAATGAGCTCGAACAGGTCGGAGAGCATGCCGTTGTAGCGCAGCAGCGATTCCTTCTGAATCGCGCTGCGCAGCGGCAGAATGCGCGACGTATAGAGACGCGAGACGCCGAGCGCCCCCTTGTAGGCGGCATAGGCCTCGCGCACCTGGGAGCGCGCATCGACCGCCTTCTGGACGAGCGTATTGACGGCGCGCATATAGACTTCCTCGGCCTCGCGGGTGCGCGACTGGCCGAAGTCGAAAATCGGAACCTCGAGCTCCGCCTCGAAACCGCGCATGCGCGAGCGCTCGCGCGTCACCGCGCCGTCGGCCTCGACCTTCGAGGACCAGGATGCGTTATTGACCGCAGCGACAGCGAAGGCGTCGACGAAGCGCGTCGCCTGGGTGAGCCCGAGCGATTTCGCCGTGCGGTCGAGATCGGCGCGCGCCATGGCGATATCGACGCGCTCCGCAATGGCCTTCGCCTCGATATCGCGACTTGCCGCGACCTTGCCCGGCAGGCGCGGCAGCGCGAGGGGAAGATGGAAATTCGTATCCGCGCCCCACAGGCCCATCAGGCGCGTCAGGCGCTCCTTCTCCACGGTTTCCTGCGTGCGGGCGCGGGCAAGCTGCGCCGACAATTCGGCGTAGAAGGCAAATTCCCGCCCCTGATCGAGCTTGGACAAGGCGCCGGTCTCGGCGAGCTTGCGGGTGAGTTCGGCGGTCGTCTCGGCGGTGGCGCGCGCCTGGGCAAGATATTTGACCTGCGCGCGCGCTGCGACCGCACGCCAGTATTGACGCCGCGTTTCGACGGAAAGTTTCAGGGTGTCGGCGATCGCCGCCTGCTGCGCCACACGCCATCTGGCCGCCGCGACTTCCTGGCGCGCCGGCAGGGTGGCCAGGGCCAGTATGTCGGCGATGAGACGGCGCTCGATGTCGAGCGCCATGGAGCCGCGCAACCGCGTGATCGTGAGCACCGGATTGGGCGGCAGGCTGTCCGCCACATATTGGGCTTCGGAAATGCCGAGATCGTTGTAGGCGACTTGCAAGCCCTTGTTGCGCAGGAATGCGATCTGCACCGCGCGGTCGGCGGTCAACGCGCCCTTGAGCAGTTTTTTCGCACGCGATTGGGCGGCGGCGTCCTCGCCATCGTTGGCGATCTTGGCGACGCCCGCCTTTGTTTCGACGCCCGCCCGGGCCGCCACCGGCGACATGCCGCCATCGGGCGAAAAAGAAGCGCAGCCGGCAAGCACGCCCGCAATCAGCAACGCCGGCGGCAGGAATATGGCGCGCCGGAAAATCCGCGCCTCGAAGGAGAGAATGCAGCTCATGGCTTGCCTCCCTCATGCGACTTGCCCTCATGCGACTTGCCTTCGTGCGACTTGCCTTCGTGCAACTTGCCTTCGTGCGAAACGCCCTGCTTCCGTCCCTGCCCTTGCTGTTTCGCTTCCGGCCGATATGCCGGCGTCACACGCCGATTGGTAGTCGCCCAATCCGCAGGCTCGACTATTCCGAAATTGCGGGCGCCGGCGGTTCCGTCGGCAACGACGAGCCGGCCTCCGGGCGCTGCGGGATCGGCGGCGCGCAGGAATTGTGGCGGGGCGGGCCGCGCGCAGGCTGTCAACAGGAGGCAGGAAGCCCCCGCGATCAGGATTTTCATGAGCAAAATTCCGAATTCCATACGCTCCGCGCCTGCATGGAATGCGCGCGCGGAGCGTATGCGCGCGGACTGCATGCGGCGGGCGCCGGCGCCTGAGATGGCGGCTCGTTTACAGACTTGCCGAGAGTGCGGCCTCGAACCCGGGACGGGCGTCCGACGCGAAGTCCGCGCCCGCTGTCCACTCAGCCGCGCGGCGGCCGCTCGATCGAATAGGACAGGTTGAGGTCGGCGAGCGTGACGAACACGGCGCGCAGTTCTTCGGTCTCAGGAAAAACGCATGGGGCAAACGCGCCCGAGGCGCCTGGCAATCCAACGCCCATCGGCGCGCAGCACGCATGGGCGCATGTCAGATCAGCAAGACCGGGCTGGCCGATCCCTGCATGGTCATGCGGCCCGTTGCTTTTCTGCGCGGCGGAAACTCGATGCGCATCGACGTGAAATCCGACGCCGGCATGAACCTGGTCTGCGCCATGAATTTGGGAATCGCCTGCCATATGCGCGCTGTGCTGATGCGCGCTGTGCCGGGCCTCGATTTTGCCCGCCGCTGCGGCAGGCGCGACCGCGCTGCCCGCAACGAAGGCGAGCATGGCGATAACCGCGAGCGCGAGGCTCAAGAATCTGGCGATACGATCACACATGTTCCGTAACATGTTCCGCAAGCATGTTCTGCAAGCATATTCTGCAAGACGACGATCCGAACCGGCGCAGATCATATCCGCAGATCGTGGCGAGGCAACCTCCGGGCGGCGGCGGGCGGAAAATTCCGCCGGGCATGGCAAGCCTACCACACAAGTTCACGCAAATGGGCGGCAGGCGCCGCCCCCGCCTCGGCGAGCAGATTGCGATAGGCGGCCTCGTCCACGCTCCAGTCGTCGAGACCGCCGCCGGGATGGAGCGCGTCGCGGTGTATGCCGGAGGTCACGAACAGCGCGTCGAACCCCTGGCCCGCCGCCCCCCTGATATCGGTGAAGAGCCCATCGCCGATCGCCAGAATTTTTGCGCGATCGACTTCCTTTCCTCTTGCGCGCGCGGCCTGCTTCAACGCCGATTCGTAGATGATGGCGTGCGGCTTGCCGGCCATGACGACATTGCCGCCAAGCCCTTCGTACCGCTCCGCCAGAGCGCCGGCGCACCACAGGAGATCGTCGCCGACATGCACGACGATATCGGGATTGGCGCAGATCATCGGCAGATCGCGCTCCTTCATGGCGACGAGCGAGGGCAGATAGGGCTCGGGGTCGCCGAAATCGTCGAAGAGGCCGGTGCACACGACATAATCGGCATCCGCCAGCGGCAGCAGCGGCGGCTTTTCGCCGAGGCGCGCGGCCACCGTATCGAACAGCGAGAGATCCTTGGGCGGGCCGATGTGATGCAGGGGGGCCGCGCCCCGCGCGCAGATCAGATCGACCGTCACATCGCCTGACGAGACAATGGCGTCGTAGGATTGGCGCGGCACGCCGAAATCGTCGAGCATTTTCACGATCGGCGCGCTCGGGCGCGGGGCGTTGGTGATGAGCACGACCGTCCCGCCCTTTGCGCGAAAACGGGCGAGCGCATCGACCGCGCCCGGCAGATGCGCGCGTCCGTCATGCACGACGCCCCAGACATCGGACAAAATGACATCGTAATCGGCGGCGAGCGTCTGGAGGCCTGCGATGGCTTGCGAAGCGGGTTTGAAACTCATGCCTGCGCGCTACGGGGCGGGAGGGGTTTAGTCAAGCCGCAGCCATATCGGGCGCGAGCGGCGTAGGGACGCCTAATTTTGCGCACGGCTGTTTTGCAGGCGGATGACGGCTTATATTGAGCGCTGGACTTTTTGAATGGCGATAAGGAACGCGACATGTCCAAACTCCAGCTCGACGTATCCGGCATGACCTGCGGCGGCTGCGCCCGCTCGGTCGAAAAAATCATCCAGAAGCAGGACGCAGCCTCGAAAGTCTCGGTCGATCTCGCCAGCGGGCGCGTGGAAGCCGAGACATCGGCAGACCCCGCAGCCATCGCCGCCGCGCTGACGGCGGCGGGCTTTCCGACAAAAACCGCGGCGGCGTGAAGGCAGGCCGGCGCGCGGCCGGGAAGCGCACGGGAAAACCCGCCCTCTTGCCACACCGCCCGCAACAATCGGGGCGTACAGACGCGCTTCGCGCCAAACCGTTCACCCTGCCCTGCATTTGAGGGTGCGCCGCCCGTCCGCGCTTGCTAAAGATTGCGCTAAATTCGAGGGAAACGGACGTGGCGACGAAAAACGGACCTAATGGGGCGAAAACGGGCGGGCAGGCGCTGCTCGCCCATCTCGTTTCGTCCGGATACAAGCGCGCCGAACCGCCGATCCTGCAACCGGCGAGCGTGTTTCTCGACCAGCTTGGCGAGGATATTCGCGGACGCCTCTATCTGACGAGCGATGCGGCGGGCGGCGAACTCTGCCTGCGGCCGGAGTTCACGCTGCCCGTTTCGCTTGCCTATCTCGCCTCGAGCGGAGCGGGCAAGGCGGCCGCCTTTTCCTATCTCGGGCCGGTCTTCCGGTTCCGGCCGGGCGCGAACGGCGAATTTCTGCAAGCCGGCCTCGAGAGCTTCGGGCGCAAGGACAAGGAAGCCGTCGACGCCGAAATTCTGGCGCTGGCGCTCGAGGCCGCCGCCAAGGCCGGTGGCGGCGATCTCGCCGTCACCATTGGAGACGCCGGCCTCTTTGCGCAATTTCTCGACGCGCTGGCGCTGCCGCCAAGCTGGCTGCGCCGCATCCGGCAGGGGCTGGCGCATGGCGCAACCCTCGACCAGATTTTCGCCACCCCCGCGACAAACGGCTCGAACGATCATTCCGGCGTGTTTGCTGCGCTCGAAGGCGCCGACAAGCAAGGCGCGCAGGCGCTGGTCGAAGACCTGCTTTCGATCGCCGGCATCAGCTCGGTCGGCGGGCGCAGCGTCAACGAGATCGCCGAGCGCTTTCTCGAACAGGCGCGGCTGCGCTCGGGCGCAGGCGCGCCGCAGGACAAGCGCGATCTCATCGCAAGATTTCTCGACGTCGCCGGCGATCCCGACGGAGCGTCCGCCGCCCTGCGCAAGCTTGCCGGCGAGGCGAAACTCGACCTGACCGGCGCGCTCGACAATTTCGACCAGCGCCTGAACTTTCTCGTCGCGCGCGGGCTCGACCCCGCCAGCATGCGGTTTTCGGCGCGCTTCGTGCGTCGTCTCGATTATTACACGGGCTTCGTGTTCGAGGCGCATGCGCCCGGCGCGCCCGCCGACAAGCCCGTGATCGGCGGCGGCCGCTACGACCGCCTGCTCGGCACGCTCGGCGCAAAGAAAGACATTCCCGCTGTTGGCGCCGCCATCTGGGTCGAACGGCTTTTCCCGGAGACGGCCAAGTGAACGACAAGATATGAGCGACACGATATGAGCGACACGACAAAAGCAGGCGCAAAGCTCATCGTCGCCGTGCCCTCGAAGGGGCGGTTGCAGGAAAACGCCAAAGCCTTTTTTTCGCGCGCCGGTCTTGAGGTGGCGCAGGGGCGCGGCGCGCGCGATTATCGCGGCGCGCTGAAGGGCGTCGACAATGTCGAGATCGCTTTTCTCTCCGCCTCCGACATCACCACGCATCTCGCGCAGGGCTCCGCCCACATGGGCGTGACGGGCGAGGATCTCGTGCGCGAGACCATCGCGGACGCTGCGAGCAAGGTGGAATTGCTGACGCCGCTCGGCTTCGGCCACGCCAATGTGGTGGTTGCGACCCCGCAAGCCTGGATCGACGTGCGCTCCATGGCCGATCTTGCAGACGTCGCCGCCGCGTTTCGCGCAAAGCGCGGGCAGCGCATGCGGGTCGCCACGAAATACGTAAATCTCACGCGGCATTATTTCTCGCAGAACAATGTCACGGACTATCGCATCGTCGAGAGCCTTGGCGCGACCGAGGGCGCGCCGGCGGCCGGGCAGGCCGAGTTCATCGTCGACATCACCACGACCGGCGCGACCTTGAAGGCCAATGCGCTGAAAGTGCTCGACGACGGCGTGATGTTGCGCTCAGAGGCCAATCTCGTGGCGTCGCTGTCGGCGAGCTGGGACGAGACGGCCCGCGAGGCCGCCCGAAAAATCCTGGCGCGGATCGCAGCCGAAGAAGAAGCGCGCACGACACGCGAAGTCCGCGCGTTCACGCCCGAACTGAGCGAGGGCAAGATCAAGAAGGCGACAGCCAAGTTCGGCGCGCTGCTGCGCGGGCGCACACAGGACGGCTTCGTCATGTTCGCCTGCCCCAAGGCCGAAGCGCCCAATCTTGCGGAATGGCTCATCAAGCACGGCGCGGAAACAGTGAGCGTAAGCGCGGCCGATTATATTTTTACCGCCAGAAATCCGTTGTGGGAGAGGCTGGCGAAACGGATCGGGTGAGCAAGGCGGCCTTTCGGAAAGAGCGCCTTCCGCAGACGCGCATACCTGCCAGAAAGCGTTCCGCGTTTGCGTAAAAACGCTACGGCTTTCACGACGGGGCAAAGCCATTTAAATTCACGACAACACATGCAAATGCGAGCCTGTCGTGACGATTCTCATTCTTGGCCTTCTTGTCTTTATCGGCGTCCATCTCGTTCCGGCCGCGCCAGCAGCGCACGAAAACCTTGTGCGCAAGCTTGGACCAGGCCAGTACAAAATCATTTTTTCAGTCGCCTCCATCGTCGGCTTTGCGCTCATTGTGTGGGGCTTCGGGCTGGCGCGGCATTCGGGCGCCAATATCCAGCTCTGGAACCCGCCGACCTGGACGCGGCACATCGCCTTTCTGCTGATGTGGATTTCCTTTGTGCTGCTGGTCGCCGCCTATGTGCCCTGCCATATCCGCGACAGGGCCAGGCATCCGATGCTGGCTGCGGTGAAGATCTGGGCCTTCGCCCATCTTCTCGCCAATGGCGATCTGGCGGGCGTCATTTTGTTCACAGCCTTTCTGGCCTGGGCCGTCTATGATCGCATCTCCGTGAAGAAGCGCGGCGCGCTCGGGCCGCTCGGCGCCCGTCACGGCGGCTGGACGCAAGATGCGATCGTGGCAGTCGTGGGCACGCTGGCCTATCTGGCCATGTTTCGCTGGGGCCACCCCTGGCTGATCGGCGTCTCGCTGGTGAATTGAGGGCAAATCCTCGTTTTCCCGCCGCATTTTCATGTAAGAGGGACCGGCAGGCGTTTGCTTGAGGAGATGTAATGAGAAAACTCGCAATTCTGACGATTGGCGCCGCTGCTCTCTCGCTTGCCGCGCATCCGGCGCTGGCGCAGAAGAAGGGTCAGCAGGGCGAGAAGAAGGACGACAAGCTCGCCTACGAGCCGCAATTTCCGACCAAAGTGACCTGGCAATTGCGCACGATCAACGGCAAGACGCCGCCGGCCGACGCCTCGATGGCGATTGACGAGAATTTGCGCGGCACGGGATCTTCCGGCTGCAACACCTGGTCGGCGACGCTGTTTCCGATGCGGGGCCGCCGCCTCGCCATGGGGCCGCCGGCCATGACCAGGAAATCCTGCTCGCCCGAGATCAACGGGTTCGAGCGCGCCTATCTGACGATTCTACGCACGGGCCCGAACTGGACCCTTCAAGGCTCGACCCTTACGGTCAAAAGCAAGGCCGGCGAACTGGTGTTCAACCGCGGGCTGTAACGCCCGCCGTCGCAGCCCCGGCAGACGCCGCCTCTCAGCGCCCCGTCCGGGCGCTGCGCGATGTCCGGGGCGCTCGCCGGTCATTTCACGGGGATGGATTGCGCGCGCTCCCCGCAATGAGGAATTACGGGGCCGTGTGGCGCGCCAGAATAGCCTGCACGGCGCTCACCAGATCGGCTTCGGGCGCACTGACCTGCGCGGGGCGGGCGCTTTTCCATTCTTCGTTGGACGAGATGGCGGCGGCCGCGCGCGCGCCTTCGATCAGATCCTTGATCTGCACCTCGCCCTTCGCGTGTTCGTCGGAGCCCTGGATGACGACGCAGGGGCTGTTGCGGCGGTCGGCGTATTTCATCTGCGCCTTCATGCCGGCAGACCCCAGATAGAGTTCGGCGCGCACGCCCGCCGCGCGCAATCCGGCGACCATCGCCTGATAATGGGCCACGCGGTCACGATCCATCACGAGCACGACGACCGGGCCGAACTGCGCGCCGGCGCCGACAATGGGGCTGTCGATCAGTTTCAGCGCGGCGAACAGGCGCGAGACGCCGATGGAAAAGCCGGTGGCGGGCACGGGTTCGCTACGGAAGCGCCCGACAAGGCCATCGTAGCGCCCGCCGCCGCCAACCGAGCCGAAGCGCACGGGCGCGCCCTTCTCGTCGGTGACGCCAAAGGTGAGTTCGGCCTCGAAGACAGGGCCGGTGTAATATTCAAGGCCGCGCACGACCGAGGGGTCGATGCGGATGCGGTCCGCACCATAGCCCGCAGCAAGCGCGAAAGCTGCGATGTCCTGTAATTCGGCGACCCCTTCCAGCCCGCGCTGCGAACCCTGCACGGCCTGCTCCAGCCCTGCGATCGTTTCCGCATTCGTCTCCGTGCGCGCGTCGGTGAAGGCGAGAACGAGCGCGATATCGGCGGCCTCGAGTTCGGCGCCGGCGGTGAAATCGCCGCTCTCGTCCTTGCGTCCGGGGCCGAGCAGCATTTCGACGCCCTGCGCGCCGAGCCGGTCGAGCTTGTCGATGGCGCGCAGCACTTTCAGCCGTCGCCCGGCGTTCTCGTCGCCGGCAAGGC
>JBKDZW010000022.1:0-26581 GCA_047971685.1 Rhodoblastus sp. | reverse complement strand
TGACCGGCGTCGATCTCACCTCATGGGGCGGCGGTCTTGCGGGCGAGCCGAAACTCGGGCGCCTCGTGCGCGCTATTCTTAAGGCCGCGCCAGGATTGAAGCGCCTGCGCCTGTCTTCACTCGATTGCATCGAGGCCGACGAAGACCTGATGATTGCGCTTGCGGAAGAAGAGAGACTGGCGCCGCACCTGCATCTGTCGCTGCAAGCGGGCGACGAGATGATCCTGAAGCGCATGAAGCGGCGTCATTTGCGCCGCGATGCAATCGAATTTTGCGCCCGCGTTCGGAGGCTGAGGCCCGACATCGTATTCGGCGCCGATCTGATTGCGGGCTTTCCCACCGAGACGGACGCCATGGCGGAGAACAGCTTGCGTCTTGTCGAGGATTGCGGCCTGACGCATCTGCACGTCTTCCCCTACTCGCCGCGCGAAAAAACGCCCGCCGCGCGCATGCCGCAGGTGGCGCCGGCTTTGCGCAACAGGCGCGCGAAAAATCTGCGGGAGGCAGGCGAGCGCGCGCTTGTCCGCCACCTCGACGCGCAAATCGGCAGGCGCGTCGAAGTTTTGACCGAGCGCGGCGGCGCAGGCCGCACCGCGGATTTTTCGCTTGTGGCGACGCCCGGCGAAGAGCCCGGCAAATTGATCGAAGGCCTCGTCATCGCTCGCGATGGCGTGAGGCTGCGGCTTGAGCGGCCCTGCGCCGGAAGCTGACCGGTTTCCGGTGAGGAAGCTTCCCGATCAGTGCCTGAAATGGCGGTGTCCCGTGAACACCATCGCCAGTCCCTTTTCGTCGGCGGCGGCGATCACTTCATTGTCGCGCATCGAGCCTCCGGGCTGGATGACGGCGGTAGCGCCGGCGTCGGCCGCCGCGAGCAGGCCATCGGCGAAGGGAAAGAAGGCGTCGGACGCAACGACCGCGCCCTTTGCGAGGCTTTCCGGGAGGTTTGCGGCGCGAGACGCCTCCTCGGCTTTCCACGCGGCGATGCGCGAGGAATCGACGCGGCTCATCTGGCCCGCGCCAACGCCGACGGTCGCCAGATCGCGCGCATAAACGATGGCGTTGGATTTCACGTGCTTGGCGATGCGGAACGCGAATTTGAGATCGGCAAGTTCACGCGCAGACGGCGCGCGCTTGGTGACGACCTTCAATTCCATGTCGTCGATGACGGCATTGTCGCGGCCCTGCACAAGCAGACCGCCCGCAACCGTGCGCAGCGCAAGGCCTTGCGCGCGCGGATCGGGCAGGCCGCCGGTGACGAGCAGGCGCAGGTTCTTTTTTGCCGCGACGATGGCGATGGCTTCGTCGTCGGCCTCCGGCGCGATAATGACCTCGGTGAAAATCCTGGTCATTTCGGCAGCCGCAGCGGCGTCCAGCTTGCGATTAAGCGCGATAATGCCGCCAAACGCCGAGACGGGATCGCAGCGCAACGCCTTCTCGTAAGCCTCTTTCAACGAGGCGCCTTCCGCCACGCCACACGGATTGGCGTGCTTGATGATCGCAACCGCAGCGGTGCGCGCGGGATCGAATTCGGCGACAAGCTCGAAGGCCGCATCAGTGTCGTTGACATTATTGTAGGAGAGCTGCTTGCCCTGCACCTGACGCGCCGTGGCGACGCCGAAACGCTTTTCGCCGGTGACGTAGAAGCCCGCCGACTGATGCGGATTTTCGCCGTAGCGCATGGCTTCTGCGAGCCTGCCGCCGGCAGCGCGATAATCGGGCGTCGTCTCGCCGATGGCGCCGGCGAACCAGTTGGAAATCGCCGCATCGTAAGCGCCCGTGCGGGCATAGGCCTTCTGCGCGAACCTGCGGCGCATGACGAGCCGCGTCGAACCGTTGTTGGCGCCAAGTTCGTCCAGCACCGCCCGGTAATCCGCGACATCGACGACAACGACGACATCGTCGTGGTTCTTGGCGGCGGCGCGGATCATTGCAGGGCCGCCAATGTCGATATTCTCGACGCATTCTTCGTAAGCCGCGCCCTTGGCGACCGTCGCCTCGAAGGGATAGAGGTTCACGACCAGAAGATCGATCTGCGGAATATTATGCGCAAGCATGGCGGCTTCATGCTCGGGGTTTTCGCGGATCGCCAGCAATCCGCCATGCACTTTCGGATGCAGCGTCTTGACCCGGCCGTCCATCAGCTCGGGAAAGCCGGTGAGATCGGAAACGTCGACCACCTTGAGGCCCGCATCCGCAAGCGCTTTTCGCGTACCGCCGGTCGAGACGAGTTCGACGCCCTGCGACTGGAGACTGCGTGCGAATTCGATGAGCCCGCTCTTGTCGGAAACGGAAATGAGCGCGCGCTCGACGCGCCTGAGGTCGGACGCCATGAAGGCCTCGTCTCGCGCCGGATCGAACCAATGCGCGGCCCGCCCGCCCGGCGCATGATGCGGGGAGGCGCGCAAATCGAAAGCGCGGGATTTCTCCCGCGCCCGAAATTTTCGCCTATTTCTTGGCCGCAGCCTTTTCCGAGCGGTCGGTGCGCTCGGCGATACGCGCCGATTTGCCGCGACGATCGCGCAGATAATAGAGCTTGGCGCGGCGCACCTTGCCGCGGCGCACGACCTTGATGGAATCGATGTTGGGCGAATAGATCGGGAACACACGCTCCACGCCTTCGCCATAGGAAATCTTGCGGACGGTGAAGCTCTCGTTGAGGCCGCCGCCGTTGCGGGCGATGCAGACGCCTTCATAGGCCTGAACGCGCGAACGCTCGCCTTCCTTGACCTTCACATTGACGATCACGGTGTCGCCGGGCTGAAACTCGGGAATCTTGGGAGCGAGTCTGGCGGCCTGCTCGGCTTCGAGCTGCGCGATGAGATCCATCGTAAAAATCCTTGCCGGTTTCGTCCTTTGCGGACGAGCGTTTCGGGAACGCTGTTTTAAGTTGTGCGGGGGCTATACAGGAACGGGGCCGACATGTCGAGACTGCCCGGCCCATCGCCTATTTCTTCAATAAATCTGGCCGCCTCGCCGCCGTCAGCCGCTCCGCCTGCGCCCGCCGCCATTCCGCGATTTTCTTGTGGTCGCCCGACAGCAAAACGTCGGGGACCGCGCGCCCCTCCCACTCCCGGGGCCTTGTATAATGCGGATATTCGAGCAGGCCGTTCTCGAAACTTTCCTCCGAGCCGGAAGCCGCCGCCCCCATCACGCCGGGGATGAGGCGGACGCAGGCGTCGAGCAGGGCAAGCGCCGCAGTCTCGCCGCCCGACAGCACATAATCGCCGATTGAGACTTCCTCGAGATCCCGGCCTTCGATCACGCGCTCGTCCACGCCCTCGAACCGCCCGCAGACGATGATGGCGCCGGGCCCCTCGCTCAACGCGCGCACCCTGCGCTGCGTCAACGGTTTTCCACGCGGCGACATGAGCAGGCGCGGCCGCGGGTCGCCGGGCGGCGCTGCGGCCTCGATGGCTGCGGCCAGAACATCGGCGCGCAAAACCATGCCGGCGCCGCCGCCGGCCGGCGTATCGTCGACCGCGCGATGGCGTCCAAGGCCATGATCGCGGATGTTTCGGGCCTCCAGCGCCCAGAGGCCCCTGGCCAGCGCGTCGCCGGCGAGCGACATGCCGAGAGGCCCCGGAAACATCTCGGGAAACAGCGTGAGAATGGTGGCGCGAAAAATCACTCCGTCTCCGAAGGGCGCACGATCACGATCCGCTTCTGCGCAAAATCGATCGACGGCGCGACCTCTTTCGTGAAGGGCGCCATGAAGGTCTCGCCCGCCGTCGGCGCTATCTCCAGAATATCGCCGGCGCCGAAATTCAGCACGTTCCTGACCACGCCGATCGGTGCGCCCTCGGGCGAAACGGCGGCAAGCCCCACGAGATCGGCGATATAGAATTCATCCTCGTCCGGGGCGGGAAGTTTTTCGCGCGAAATAAACAGCGAGAGGCCGGTGAGCGCGCGCGCCGCATCGCGGTCGGCAAGGCCTTTGACCATGGCCGCCACCATATCGTCCTTCAACGGACGCAGGCGCTCGATCTCGAATTTTCGCGCGCCCGTTTCATCGGACAAGGGACCGTAATCGCCGATGCCCAGAGGATCGGCGGTAAAGCTTTTGATGCGGATTTCGCCGCGCACGCCCTGCGGCGCGCCGAAGCGGCCGACGAGCACGAGGCGGGGTGATTGCGGCATCGGCAAGCAATCCAAACCCGTCATCGCAAGGAGCCAGACGACGCGGCGATCCATCTCCGGGGCAATTCCGCCGGATGGATTGCTTCGTTTCCGAACGAAGCCGGATGATCCGGCTCCGCACAAATCTCCTCGCAATGACGGCGCGTGATTACTCGGCCGCTTCAGCGGCCTTCTCGGCGGCGGCCGACGCAGCGGCGGCGCGTTCCTGCGCCTTCTTCTTCGGCTGGGCCTTCTGCGGATTGTTGCGGGCCTCGCGCTTGCCGACGCCGACGCTTTCGAGCAGACGCGCGACGCGATCGGTCGGCGTTGCGCCCTTGGCGATCCATGCCTTGGCCTTTTCGGCGTCGAGCACGAGGCGGTCGGCGGCGTCCTTGGCCTTCAGCGGATCGAACGTGCCCAGACGCTCGATGAAGCGGCCGTCGCGCGGCGAGCGCGAGTCCGCGATAACGATGCGATAGAACGGACGCTTCTTGGCGCCGCCGCGCGACAGACGAATCTTCAGGGACATTTTTCTACCTTTCGTTTGATGGCTTTCCCGCTACGCAAGAGAGCGTGTTCTCACTTCTTCTTTCCAAACTGGAACGGATTGAAGCCGCCGCCGAGACCCGGCAGCTTCGGCGGCAAGCCGGGCATTCCCGGCTTTGGGCCAAAGGCGCCGGCAGGCGGCGCATCCGGCAATTTCGGCATATTCGGCGGCAATTGCCCGCCCATCTGCTTCTGCATCGCCTCGATCTGCTCGGGGCTGGGCTGCGGCATGCCTCCGCCCAGACCGAACATCTGCGCCATCTTGCCCATGGGGCCGCGCTTGCCGCCGCCCATGGCCTTCATCATGTCGGCCATGCCGCGATGCTGCTTGAGCAGCTTGTTGACCTGCTCGACATTGACGCCCGCGCCCGCCGCAATGCGTTTCTTGCGCGAGGCCTTCAGAATGTCGGGATTGCGGCGCTCCTGCGGGGTCATGGAAAGAATGATCGCGCGCTGACGCTTGAGAATGCGGTCGTCGATATTGGCCGCCGCCATCTGCTCTTTCAGCTTTCCGACGCCCGGCAGAAGCCCCATGATGCCCGAAAGACCGCCGATCTTTTCGGCCTGCGCAAGCTGTTCGGCGAGATCGTCGAGATCGAACTTGCCCTTGCGCATCTTCTCGGCGATGCGCTGCGCCTTTTCGGCGTCGATCGTCTGCGCGGCCTTTTCGACCAGCGCTACAATGTCGCCCATGCCGAGAATGCGGTTGGCGATGCGCTTGGGATCGAAATCGTCGAGCGCGTCCATCTTTTCGCCGACGCCGATCAGCTTGATCGGCTTGCCGGCGACCGCGCGCATGGAAAGCGCGGCGCCGCCGCGGCCATCGCCGTCGACACGGGTGAGCACGATGCCGGTGACGCCGACACGCTCATTGAAATTCTTGGCGAGATTGACCGCATCCTGGCCGGTCAGCGCATCGGCCACCAACAGAATTTCGTGCGGACGCGCGGCGGTCTTGATCTCCGCCATCTCGACCATCAGGGGCTCGTCGATATGCGTGCGGCCGGCGGTGTCGAACATGACGACGTCGTAGCCTTGCAGTCGCCCCACTTCCTCTGCACGAACAGCGATCTGCACCGGCGTCTGTCCCGCAATGATCGGCAGCGTATCGACGCCGACCTGGCGGCCGAGCACGGCAAGCTGCTCCTGCGCGGCCGGCCGCTTCACGTCGAGCGAGGCCATGAGCACGCGCTTCTTCTCGCGTTCCGTCAGGCGCTTGGCGATCTTGGCGGTCGTGGTGGTTTTGCCCGCGCCTTGCAGGCCCACCATCATGATGGCGACGGGGGCGGGCGCATTGAGGTCGATGGTCTCGACTTCCGCGCCGAGCGTCTCGGTCAGAACGTCCGAGACGATCTTGACCACCATCTGGCCCGGCGAAACCGACTTGACGACATTGGCGCCGACGGCGCGCGCGCGCGCCTTGTCGATGAAGCCGCGCACGACATCCAGCGCAACATCGGCCTCCAGCAGCGCACGGCGCACCTCGCGCAATGCCGCGTCGACATCGGCCTCGCTCAGCGCTCCCCGGCGCGTAAGCTGGTCGAATATGCCGGAGAGCTTTTCGCTAAGGCCTTCAAACATAGTCCACTCCAGTCCCGCCTGATGGCCCAAAGCAAAATGCGCCCGGGGGCGCTAGGCGCTGCCGGGCGTTGGCCTCCTGCCTCGAGGGCGGGTCGGCTTCAGCAATGGACACTCTGACGAGAGTTGCAGCGCTTTTAAGGCTTTGACGATGGTAAAGTCAATGTTTGAAGCAAAACAGGCATCAAGGCTAGACAACCAGCACGCCCCGGTGCTTGGCCTTGTGCTCGGGCTCGACGTGAATGGTTATCAGCGCCTCGCCGATCTTCGCCTTGAGCGCGGCCTCGATCCGGTCGCAGATGTCGTGCGCCTCGCGCACCGTCATTTCGCCCGGCGCCACGAGATGAAAGTCTATGAAGGTGGCGCTGCCGGCATGGCGCGTGCGCAGGTCATGCGCCTCGAGAGCCCCGGTCGCCTCGGCCGCGATCGTCTCGCGTATCTTCTGCATGGTGTCTTCGGGAAGCGCTTCGTCCATCAGGCCGCTGAGCGAACTCGTCATCACCTTCCAGCCCGAATAGAGAATGTGCAGCGCAACGATGGCCGCCAGCGCCGGATCGAGAATGGGCCAGCCCGTTTTGACGGCCAGAAAAACGCCGATCGCCACGCCGAGCGACGACCAGACGTCGGTGAGCACGTGATGTCCGTCCGCCGTCAGCGCAGGCGAGCGGTTGCGACGGCCTTGCGAGATCAGCGTCCACGCCCAGAATCCGTTCAACACGGTGGCCGCCCCGTTGACCAGAAGGCCCTGCATCGGCGCTTCGAGCATGCGCGGCTCCATGAAGGCCTTGTAGGCTTCATGCAGAATGAGGACCGCGGCCACGATAATCATCACGCCTTCGAGAACGGCGCTGAAAAACTCCGCCTTGTGATGGCCGTAAGGGTGATTGCTGTCGGCCGGGCGCGCGGCGATCTGAACGGCGATGAACGCGGCGATCGCGGTCACCACATTGACCGTGCTTTCCATCGCATCCGACAGAAGAGCCACCGAGCCCGTCATCCACCAGGCAAGCGTCTTGAGCGCGAGAACCGCAAACGCGACGACAACGCTGCCGATGGCGATTTTCGTTACGCGGTTCATTCGGGCTCTCGTATGCCTGACGCCGGCTTCGCGCCCACTCGCATGTTTTCTCCCTTATTTCAGTTTCCGGCGCGACAGTCGCGCATCAGGCCCGCTCGTTCCACCGCAAATTTCCTTCAGCCCGTCCACCAGCCGGTCGCATTGCGCATCCGTGCCGATGGTGATGCGCAAGTGCTCGGCAATGCGCGGCTTGTCGAACCAGCGCACGATAATCGCTTTTTCGCGCAGGGCTTTGAAGATATCCGACGCCTTGTGGGCGGGATGGCGGGCGAAGACGAAATTGGCCTTCGACGGCAGAACCTCGAAACCGAGTTTCCGCAACTCCCCCGTCAGGCGCTCGCGGCTGGCGATCACCTTGCCGCAGCTTTCGGAAAACCAGTCTTCGTCCTCATAGGCCGCGCACGCGCCGGCCTGCGCCAGGCGGTCGAGCGGATAGGAATTGAAACTGTCCTTCACGCGCTCGAGCGCCTCGATCAGCGGCCGTTGCCCGAAGGCGACGCCGACGCGAAGCCCCGCAAGCGCGCGCGATTTCGACAAAGTGTGCGTCACCAGCAGATTGGGATGGCGCGCGATCAGGGGAATGGCGCTTTCGGCCCCGAAATCGACATAGGCCTCGTCGATCACGACGGGCTTGTCGGCATGGGCCTGCAACAAGGCCTCGATCTCGTCGCGCGACAGCGCGATGCCGGTCGGCGCATTAGGATTGGCGAAAATGATCGCGCCGCAATCCCGGCCGAATGCGGCGGGGTCGATGCGCATCTGCGCATCGAGCGGGACGATCTCGGTGGAAACGCCGAAGAGCTGCGACCAGACGGGATAGAAGGAATAGGTGACATCGGGAAAAGCGAGCGGCTTCTCGTGCTTGAGCAGCGCCTGGAAAACGAGCGCCAGAACCTCGTCCGAGGAATTGCCGATGAAAATCCGATCCGCCGTCACGCCCTCGCGCCGGGCGATCGCCTCGCGCAACGCAAGCGACGTCGGTTCGGGATAAAGACGCAACGCATCGCTTGCCGCCGCCTGGATTGCGGCAAGCGCCCGCGGGCTCGGCCCATAGGGGTTTTCGTTGGTGTTGAGCTTGACGATATCGGCCATGGCGGGCTGCTCGCCCGCCACATAGGGCTTGAGGTCGTGGACCAGCGGGCTCCAGAAACGGCTCATGATCTCTCGGACGATGGGGCGCGGGCGCGCCGGCGGGCTCTTTTAGAGCAATCCGGCTTTCGACGGAAACAGCGTGAGCCGGCCAAATCGTCAGCCGCCCGCCCCGGCCGGCCGGGGCGGGCGAAAAAGTGGCCGGGCGCTGACTGCGCCCACTTGCCTCCTCCATAGTCGCCTGCGAAACACGTCTGGTCATTTTTCGGACCGATTCGCGCGAGATCAATGCCGAACGACCCGCGCGCGGCGTGCGGCCGGTATCGACGGTGGGCTGATGATATTCAACAGATTTGGGGGCGCTGGCGTCCGGTCCTTCGAGCTTTCCGTCGGCTTGGGCGTTTTTTTAGGCGCGCTCTGCGGCGCAGCGCCGGCGTCCGCCGAAAGCCTGCGCGCGACCTACGCCATCAGCATCATCGGCATTTCCATCGGCAATGCAGAGGCCGCCGCCGCCATCGAACCGAACGCCTACAAGATCGACATCGCCCTGCGCCTGTCCGGACTGGCGGCCATGATCACCAAGGCCAAGGGCGCCGCGACCGCCAACGGCGTCATCGCCAATTCCGCGGTTCTGCCCAACGCCTACGCCAACACGACGGCCAATGCGACGGAAACGCGTACGGTGCGCATGGGACTTGCCGCCGGCACGGTGCGCGCAGTGGAGATTTCGCCGCCCTTCCTCGATATGGACGAACGCGTACCCGTCACGCAAGGCCACAAATCGGGCATTCTCGACCCCGTGAGCGCCCTCCTCATGAGCGTGCCGCCGGGCCAGCCGCTGGTCGGGCAGGCAGCCTGCGACCGCACGATTCCCGTTTACGACGGCCTCGTGCGGTTCAACGTGACGCTTGCCTACAAGGGCATGCGCAATGTGCAGGCCAAGGGCTATTCTGGCCCCGTTTCGGTCTGCGCGGCGCGCTATACGCCGATCTCCGGATACAAGCTCGACAGCCAGTCGACCAAATTCATGGCCGACAATCGCGACATGGAAGTCTGGCTGGCGCCCATGGCGCAAGCTCATGTGGTCGTGCCTTTTTACATCAAGGTCGGCACCAAATCCGGCACTCTGGCGATCCAGGCGGTCGATTTTCACATCGCCGCGCAGCGCGCCCATAATAATTGACCCTAAAAGAAACGCAGACGGTCGAAAGATTAACGGCCCGCCTGATTTGACGCGCAAATCTCCCGTTTTTTCCACGGAGCTTTGTGGCGTTGCCGCGTCAAGACCCCATATATTGCGTGAACGGAGCATGAAATCGCTGAAATAAGCGATTCGTGCCGGCTCCGTTCGCGGTTCGGCCTGAAAGTTAACGCCGTGTCCTCAAATGCTTCCATCCGGCGTACGCTTGACAAAAAGAGCATCCGGAGTCCGTCCGCGAACCGCTGTTTTGAATCGTATTTCCGGTTCGCAGCCGTTCCGACTCACAACAAATGGCGCTCACCCCCCCTGTTTGGCCGACATGTAGCGGCGAACAAAAGAGGACTCATCGGGAGTCAGCGATTCGGCCGCGATACGTTCCCGGCACGTTCGATTGCTGAATTTTCGCGCGCATCGGCGCTCCAAAACAGCACACAGGCGCGCACGCCGCGCCGGGGCGCCGCCACATGAATTTTTCGAAAAATCCGGTCGCCGCCGATCCCGGAGCGCGAAAAAACGCTGGAGTTACAGCGGTTCTGGGGCCAACCAACACCGGCAAGACACATTACGCCATCGAGCGGATGCTCGCCCATCCCACCGGCATGATCGGCCTGCCGCTGCGTTTGCTGGCGCGCGAAGTTTACCAAAAGCTCGTGGCGCGCGCCGGGCTCAACGCGGTCGCGCTGGTGACGGGCGAGGAAAAGATCAAACCGCCGAACCCTCGTTATTGGGTATCCACGGTCGAGGCCATGCCGCGCGACCTGCCGGTGTCCTTTGTCGCGGTCGACGAAATCCAGCTCGCCGCCGATTTCGACCGTGGCCATGTCTTCACCGACCGCATTCTCAACCGGCGCGGCGCCGATGAAACCTTGCTGATCGGCTCGGGCACGATGGCGCCGGTCATCAAGACGCTCTTGCCCGCAGCCCCCATTCTCGAACGCCCGCGCCTGTCGAAACTGTCCTTTGCCGGCCACGCCAAGATTTCGCGCCTGCCGCGCCGCAGCGCCATCGTCGCCTTCTCGGCGGAAGAGGTTTACGCCATCGCCGAATTTCTGCGCCGCCAGCGCGGCGGCGCGGCGGTCGTGCTCGGCGCTCTTTCCCCGCGCACGCGAAACGCGCAGATCGACATGTTCCAGAACGGCGACGTCGATTACGTGGTGGCCACCGACGCGATCGGCATGGGGCTCAATCTCGATGTCGACCGCATCGCCTTCGCCGCCGACCGCAAGTTCGACGGCCGCCAGTTCCGCCGCCTCAACCCGGCCGAATTCGGCCAGATCGCCGGCCGCGCCGGCCGCTACATGCGCGACGGCGCCTTCGGCACGTCGGGCCGCTGCGCGCCCTTCGACGAAGACCTCGTGGAAGCGCTGGAGGATCATCGCTTCGATCCCGTCGCCATGTTGCAATGGCGCAACGCCGAACTGGATTTCGCCTCGATCGCATCATTGACCGCATCGCTCGACCGCACGCCCGACGCGCCGCCGCTGACGCGCGCGCCCGTCGCCGAGGACCAGATGGTGCTCGACGTGCTCTCGCACGATGCCGATGTCGCGCGTCAGGCGGCCACGCCCGCCGATGTCGCACGCCTCTGGGAAGCCTGCCAGATTCCTGATTATCGGAAGGTTTCGCCGGCCGCTCACGCCGAACTCGCCCGCACGATTTTCTTCTTTATCGTGCGGCGCGGGCGCATTCCCGACGACTGGTTTGCGCGCCGGCTGGCCGAGGTCGACCGCACGGATGGCGACATCGAGACGCTCTCCCAGCGCATTGCGCAGGTGCGTGCATGGAGCTTTATCGCCAATCGCGGCGACTGGCTCGGCGATCCCGAGCATTGGCAGCGCGAGGCGCGTCGGGTAGAGGACAGTCTGTCGGATTCCTTGCACGAAAAACTCGCGCAGCGTTTCGTCGACCGCCGCACAAGCCTTCTCATGCGGCGACTCAGAGAGAACCGAATGCTGGACGCCGAAATTACTTCCGATGGCGACGTGCTGGTCGAGGGCCAGCATGTCGGTCAATTGCGCGGGTTCCGTTTCACGGCGGATCCCCAGGCGGAGGGCGAAGCCGCCAAGGCGCTGAACGCGGCGGCGCAAAAGGCGCTCACCGCCGAGATCGAGAGCCGCGCGATCCGCGTCGGCGACGCCGTCGACACCGCGTTTGCGCTGTCCAACGACGGCGCGATCCGCTGGCTCGGCGAGCAGATCGCAAGAATTGTCGCCGGCGACAAGATTCTCGAACCGCGCGCCGTGCTGACCGCCGACGAAATTCTGGCCGGCGAAGCCCTGGAAAAAGTGCAACGCCGCGTCGATCTCTGGCTTGCCCAGCATGTGACGAAACTGCTCGGCCCGCTCGCCCAGCTCGAAACCGGCGAAGGTCTCGAAGGCATTTCACGCGGCATTGCGTTCCGGCTGGCCGAAGAGCTTGGCGTCGTCGACCGCACCAGGATTGCGGGCGATGTGAAAGGGCTTTCGCAGGACGCGCGCGGCGCGCTGCGCAAGGCCGGCATCCGCTTCGGCGCCTATCACCTCTATCTTCCCGCGCTGCTGAAACCCGCCCCGCGCGCGCTTGCCGCGCAATTGTGGTCGCTCAAGCACGGCGGCATCGAAGGCGCGGTCGGACTTGAGGAAGTCGCCCATCTCGCTTCTTCAGGCCGCACGTCTTTTCCCGCCAATGCCGAGATTTCCAGGGATCTCTACCGCGTCGCAGGGTTTCGCGTATCGGGCGAACGCGCCGTGCGCGTCGATATTCTCGAACGGCTGGCCGATCTCATCCGCCCCGCCGTCGCCTATCGTCCCGGCGTCACCTCAGGCGATCCGCCGGCAGGCGCAGCCGATGGCAATGGTTTTGTCGTCACCGTCGGCATGACCTCGCTTGCGGGATGCTCGGGAGAAGCCTTCTCCGCCATCCTGAAATCGCTCGGTTTCCATATGGAAACGCGCGAAGGCCCGGCGATCACGACGCCGCTGCTGCCCAAGGCGCCGACAGAGCCGGTAAGCCCGCAAGCCGGAGACAAGACGGAAACGGAGACGGCGGCCGAAGGCGAACAGGCGGCCGAAAACGTCGAGGCCGCCGAAGCGCCCGCCGGGACCACCGTCGAACAGGCGGAAACGACGGCCCAAGACCAATCCCCGGACGAGGCGACATCGATCGCCGGACAATCGGAATCGCCTGAAGCTGCCGAGCAGGAAACGCCCGAACAGGAAACTGCGGAAAAGATCTCCGAACCCGAAGCCGCCGCCATCGACGAACCGCCAAGCCACGAGCCACCGAGCGACGAGCCACCGAGCGACGAGGCGATTCTTGCCGAATCCGCCCTGCAATCGGCGACCGAAGAAGCCGTCGGGACCGTGATCGCGGAAGCCTCCGCAGTCGACGCGCCCGCCCAGGAGGCGCCCGAACCCGCCATGATCGAGGTCTGGAGCCCCGGACGCCCGCATCAGCGGCGCGAGGGCGGCAGGCCGCACGGACGCCGCCCTGAAAAGCGCGCGCCCCGCGAATGGATCATCCCGCAACGTCCGGAACGCCCCAAGCCCGCCGAGGGCGAGGAAGGCGAAAAGCGCGAGAACGGGCGCAGGCAAGACGGAAAACCACGCCACGGCGGCAAGCCGCGCTTTGAAGGCAAGCCACGCTTTGAAGGCAAATCGCGCAACGACCGCCCGCGCGACAACCGGGCGGAACGCCCCTTCGCCTCCTCGGAAAAACGCGAGCGCGACAAACAGCCCGATCCCAATTCGCCCTTCGCCAAACTGCTGGCGTTGAAAGCCGAACTGGAAAAGAAAAAGTAAGCCGGATTGCCGCCCATATCATCTTTCCGGCTCGCAGCTCTCGCCTTCGCGGCGGCCGGGACGGCCTTCCTCGTGCCGCCCGCATGCCTCCAGCGCTGCGCGCATATGCGGCGGGACGGGCGCTGTCGCCTTGGTCGGCGGCCCGTTCCTGGCCATGGGCACGATTATTTCGCGAGCGTGCAATTGCAACGCACCCGCCCCCGCCCCATAGATGGGATCGCCGAGAATGGCGAAGCCCATGGCCGCGCAATGCACCCGCAATTGATGCGTGCGCCCCGTCAGCGGCGTCAGCGCAAGCCAACTGAGCGGCCTGCCCGCTTCATCCACGCCGCGCCCGCGCACACGCCATTTCGTCTGCGACGGCAGCCCCTGAGGATCATGCTTCATCCACCAGCCGCGCGAGGGATCGAGCCGGCCGAGCGGCAGATCGATCAATCCCTCGTCCTCCTCCGGCCCGCCCTCGACGATCGCCCAATAGGTCTTGTCGATACCGCCTGCCTTGAACAGTTTCATCAGCCGTTCGAGCGCCTTGCGGTGACGGCCGAGCACGAGGCAACCCGATGTGTCGCGATCGAGCCTGTGGGCGAGCGCAGGCCGGCGCGGCAGGCCGAACCGCAGGGCTTCAAAGCTGTCTTCCAGATTTTCGCCGCCTTTGGGGCCACGATGTACGGGAATGCCGGCGGGCTTGTCGATGACAAGCATCATGGCGTCGCGATGCAGCAGGCGGGAAATGATATCTTCCGGGTTCATGCATTAGAGGCTATCTGGGGCGCACGGCGCGTCGTCAAGCGGCGGCGCGAATGGGGACCAATGAATTTATGACGGATAGAGACGGCGAGACGAAAAAGCCCGGTCTCTTCGGCCGCATGTTCGGGCGCAAGGCGGCGCTGCCCGAAAGCGCGCCCGAGCTTGCGCAAAACGCGCCCGTCATTGCGAGCCCGGAGGAAACCCGCGACGACGAACCTCGCCTGAAAGCAAAGCAATCCATCCCCTCGTCCGGCGAGCCCTCGGGCGATGGATCGCCGCGCTCTCGGGCGGAGCCGCCTGTGGGCGACGGCGGCGCGCAGAGCAAAGCCGCGCCGGCAAAACCTTCGTGGTGGAAACGGCTCAAATCCGGCCTTGCACGCTCCTCGTCCTCTATCGGTCAGGGCATTTCCGACGTTTTGACCAAGCGCAAGCTGGATTCGGCGGCGCTCGAAGACCTCGAGGACATTCTCGTGCGCGCCGATCTCGGCGTCGGCGCGGCCACCCGCATCGTCGAGGCGGTCGGAAAAGGGCGCTACGACAAGGAAGTTTCCGCCGACGAAGTGCGCGCCATTCTCGCCGCCGAAGTCGAGAAGTCGCTTGCGCCCGTCGCCAGACCGCTCGTCGTCGATGAAAACCGGAAGCCGTTCGTCGTGCTTGTCGTCGGCGTCAACGGCTCCGGCAAGACGACGACCATCGCCAAACTTGCCCAGCGCCTGCGCGCCGAAGGCAAATCCGTAACGCTCGCCGCCGGCGACACTTTTCGCGCAGCCGCAATCGAGCAATTGAAGGTCTGGGGAGACCGTCTCGGCGCCCCGGTCATTTCCGGCGCCCCCGGCGCGGACGCCGCCGGCCTCGCCTTCGACGCACTGACGCAGGCGCGCGAGAAAAACGCCGATGTCGTGCTGATGGACACGGCGGGCCGCCTGCAAAATCGCGCAGAGCTGATGGCCGAGCTCGAAAAGATCGTGCGCGTGATGAAGAAGGTCGACGCGCGCGCGCCGCACGCCGTCATTCTCGTGCTCGACGCCACGGTCGGACAGAATGCGCTGAGCCAGGTCGAGATATTCGGCCGCGTGGCCGGCGTCACCGGACTCGTGATGACAAAACTCGACGGCACCGCGCGCGGCGGCATTCTCGTGGCCATCGCCGATAAATTCGGCCTGCCCGTGCATTTCATCGGCGTCGGCGAAAGCGCCGACGATCTCGAACCCTTCGCGGCCGCCGATTTCGCCCGCGCCATCGCCGGTCTGGACGAGGAGACGAAAGCGTGACCGACACGCCCGCGCCACAACACAAGAAACTCAATCCCGGACTTAAGCTGGCGCTCGAAATGGGTCCGCTCGTCCTGTTTTTCCTCGCCTACAACAGGTTCGACATTTTCGTGGGCACCGGCGTGCTGATGGCCGCGACCGTGGTCGCGCTCGCCATCACCTATGCGCTGACCCGGCATCTGCCGGTCATGCCGCTGGTGACGGCGGCCATGGTGCTGGTGTTCGGCGGCGCGACGCTCTTTCTGCACAACGCCACTTTCGTGAAGATGAAGGCGACCATCGTCTATCTTCTGTTCGCGGCGGCCCTTCTGGGCGGGCTCGCCTTCAAAAAAGCGTTGCTCTCGGTCGTATTCGACAGCGTGATGCGACTGACGGAGGAAGGCTGGCGCAAGCTTACCCTGCGCTGGGGCCTGTTCTTTCTGGCGATGGCCTTCGTCAACGAATTCGTCTGGCGCACGCAGCCGGAGGAATTCTGGGTGAAGTTCAAGGTCTTCGGCTTCGTGCCGCTGACCATTCTATTCGCAATCTCGCAAACGCCGCTGATGATGAAGCACGAATTGAAAGGCGAGGAAGCCGAAAAGGCGCCCGAGCATTTATAATGCCGCCACCGGGATGCGGTGACGGGTATTCAAACCCATTTCGCCCAGCGGCCATGCCAGTCGACCTGGGCCAGAACGCGCTTGGCGCCAACCGGCCAGATCGTCAGCCGCAATTCGCATGACATGCGGTCTGAAGCGGATTCCATCGACAGCCACGCAAAGGGCGCGCTGGCCGTCGCCCGATCGGCCAGCCGCAAAATCGTCGCGCGCAGGGCCTCGCGCGCTTCGGCGGGCAGATATTGCATGAACACGCTGTGAAAGACGACGCGGCAGACGCCCGATGGCGGCGGCCCGGCCATGATGTTTTCGAGCCAGGCGCGCGCATCGCCGGCCGCAATTTTTATGTTGCTTGCAGCAAGCGTTGCGAGCGCGGGTTCGATACGGCGCAGACGCTCGATCTGTTCCGGCCAGACATAGGCGAGCATGCGCTCGCGATCCTCGCGCAACCGCGCATCGACCGGGCGCAGATCGACGGCCTCGCACGATGCGACTTCAAGAGGCGTATCGAGCCTGGGCGCCTCGCCCGACCATGCGCAGCCGATCCGCACCGGCGATTTCGCTGCGCCCCATTTGCGGCCATCGCCGAGTTCGTAGGCATAGGCGTCGAACATGAGATTGAGGCCGGCGCTCGCGCCCAGTTCGTAGAGCGCAAGCGGCATGCCCGTATCGGCGGCGATCTTCAGGAATCCGCCAAGCAGAACGCCTGATCGCGAGACTTCGTTGGTCTGCGGCGGCGAATCGAGAAAGGCGGTCATTTCCGCATCGTGCTCGGCGATGGCCGCAGCAATCGCATTCCAGAACGAATCGTCGTCGCCGGGCGTTTCCGGCGGATAGAAGGCGGCAAGCGCCGGCGCGCGTCCACGCCGCACCAGCATGTTCAAGGCCGCGCAGCACCGCAACGGCGCCAGATCGGCCCACAGGGAAACAGCAGGCCATGCCGCAACGCGCCGCCCGAAGGCCGATGTGTTTTCAAGCCGCCCCGCCAGCAATCGGCAAAGCGCTGCGGTGAAAAGACCGCCGAGTTCGACGCACGCCTTGGCCTGACGCTCGAAGGCGTCGGCAATATCGGGCCTGTCGGCGACTTTCATGAACATGGCCTTCCGCAAACCCACGCCGCGCACAAGTCCCGCGCGCCGCGGGCAGGACAAATGTCAGTCGAGATCGCGCCTGTCGTCGCGCGCATTCACGCTCTCGCCCATGCCCCGCAGCGCTTTTTTCAGACGGCGATAGTCGAGCGCAATCGCTGCGATCATGCCGGCGACCGCAAGGCCGGCAATGGCGTAGGACAGCGTGATGAAAAAGCTGTGATCGGCGTTCATTGGGCGGGCTCGAAACGGGCGGCGCGCGGCATGTCGGCGCCGCTGGCGGCAAGCCGCGTGAGGCGGTCGAGGCGGCGGCGTAAAATCTCGTTGCGGATCGACATCAGATGCAGCGTGAGAAAGAGGAAGGTTGCGCCCAAAGCCATCGTCAGCAGCGGCCACAGCATGGAGGAATAGATCGCCGGGCCGCTCGCCTTGAACACGGAGGCCGGCTGATGCAGCGTGTTCCACCAGTCGACGGAAAACTTGATGATCGGAATGTTCACCAACCCGACCAGCGTCATGACGGCGGCGGCCTTGGCGGCGCGCTGCGGCTCCTCGATCGTGTTCCACAGCGCGATCAACGCGAGATAGATGAGCAGCAGCACCAGCATGGAGGTGAGGCGGGCGTCCCACACCCAATATGTGCCCCACATCGGCTTGCCCCAGAGCGAGCCCGTGACAAGACAGATGAAGGTGAACATGGCGCCGAGCGGGGCGGCCGATTTTTGCGCGGCGTCGGCGACGGGATGACGCCAGACCAGCGTGCCGAGCGCCGCCGCCGCCATGACCATGTAGGCGAACAGGCCAAGCCAGGCCGCCGGCACATGGATATACATGATGCGGACCGTCTCGCCCTGCTGATAATCGGCAGGCGCGACGAAGAAGACGAGATAGAGCCCTATCGTCAGCACAATGGCGGCCAATGCGCCGAAAACCGGCACGGCGCGGGCTGCAAAGCGCAGCACGAAGGACGGGTTGGCGAAACGAAGCATGAATGCTCCAGATTAAACCGCACAAACTGGAGGAATATCGCAAGCCCCGCAGGGAAGCGGCGATCCCGAACGATCCTCTACAGGTCGATCTTCTTATGCCCCCACAAATGCGATGGCAATTTGACCTGAGATAAGCGCTTGCCGCTACTCCCCCAACCGCCTCAGCAGCGCCGCCGCCGCGAACGGGCACAGCGCGCCGCAGGCAAGCGTGAGGGCGGCAAGGATCGCCAGGGGCGTCGCAAAGGGGATTGTTCCGCCAGAGGCGGCGTTGGCCGCCGACACGCCGAAAATCAGCGCGGGCGCGCAGAGCGGCAGCACGAGCAGCGCCATGAGCAGGCCGCCGCGCCGCAAGGACACGGTGGCCGCCGCCCCAACCGCGCCGATGAAGGTCAGCGCAGGCGTGCCGACAGCCAGCGATACGCCGATGCCGAGCATGGATCGTCCCTCCTGCGCCATCAGCACGCCGAACAGGGGCGCTGCGACGACCAGCGGCAGCGCGGTCGTCGCCCAGTGCGCGATGCATTTGACAAAGACCACGAATTCCAGCGGCGTCGCACCAAGCTGAAGCTGATCGAGCGATCCGTCCTCGAAATCGGCCTGAAACAGCCGGTCGAGACCAAGCAGCATGGCGAGCAGCGCCGCAATCCACAGGATGGCCGGCCCGATGCGGCGCAGGAGATTGAGGTCCGGCCCGATGGCGAAGGGAACGATGGTCACCAGCGTCAGCAGAAAGACCACGCCCATCGAGCCCGAGCCGCCGATACGGCGGGCGATGGCGAATTCGCGCGCAAACAGGGCCAGAAGCGGACTTTTCAAGCGGAAACCCCGAGTTTCAGATGGCCCGCGTTCTCAAGCCCGACCGGCGAATGGGTGGCCGCCAGCACCATGCCGCCGGCCGCGCGATGGCGCGCCATGACCGCAGCAAGCGATTCCTGTGCGGACACGTCGAGCGCGGTCGTCGGCTCGTCGAGCAGCCAGATCGGGCGGGGCGCGACCAGCAGGCGGGCAAGCGCCGCGCGGCGTTTCTGGCCCGCCGACAGATAGCCCGCTGGAATGTCGATGACATGGGCCAGCCCGAAGACGGCAAGCGCCTCCTTGGGACCAAGCGCCTCCTTGGGACCAAGCGTTTCTTTGTGACCAAGCGTCTCTTTGCGATCAGGCCCCGCGCGCCCCTCGGCGCGCGCGAGAAAACTGCCCCAGAAGGTGAGATTTTCGCGTACCGTCAGCGCCGGTTTCATGCCCTCGGCATGGCCGACATAATGCAGCGCGCCTGCAATTTCCTGATTGTCGCCGTCGAATGAAAGCGCCCCCCCGGCAATCGGCAGCAGGCCTGCGATGGCGCGCAGCAATGTCGATTTGCCGGCGCCGTTGGGACCGGACAGGATCAGGGCCTGGCCATCGGACAGGGCGAAATCGACACGATCGACGATCCGCCGCGCGCCGCGATCCACGCAGAGCTTTTCGGCAATGAGACGCATGGCGATGCGTGCTGAACCTTTTCAAACGCGGCGCGCAAAAAGGCGCCACTGTCTTGTCGTGTAGCGGGCTTCGCACAACTTATCTATAAATTCTTCTCCCCTTCCAATGATGCGCAGGACTTCCCCCATGTCGTCTCTCGACAGTTTCAAATCCCGCAAAAAGCTCACGATCGGCGCCAGAACCTATCATTATTATTCACTGAAGGCGGCCGAGAAGAACGGGTTGAAGGGCATTTCCAACCTGCCCTATTCCATGAAGATCCTGCTCGAAAATCTCCTGCGCAACGAGGACGGCCGCTCCGTCACGAAAGAAGACATCCAGGGCGTCGCCGAATGGCTCGTCAACAAGGGCAAAAAGGAAAAGGAAATCTCTTTCCGCCCGGCGCGCGTGCTGATGCAGGACTTCACCGGCGTTCCCGCCGTCGTCGATCTCGCCGCCATGCGCGACGCCATGTTGCAGCTCAAGGGCGATCCGCGGAAGATCAACCCGCAGACGCCGGTCGATCTCGTCATCGACCATTCGGTGATCGTCGACGCTTTCGGCACGCCAAAAGCGTTCAGGGAGAATGTCGCGCTGGAATACCAGCGCAACGGCGAGCGTTATCGTTTTCTCAAATGGGGCCAGGATTCCTTCGACAATTTCCGCGTCGTGCCGCCGGGCACCGGCATCTGCCATCAGGTCAATCTGGAATATCTCGCGCAGACCGTGTGGACGAAGAAGGAAAAATACAAGCCCGCGCGCGGCAAGGCGGAAACCGTCGAGGTCGCCTTCCCCGATACGCTTGTCGGCACGGATTCGCACACGACCATGGTCAACGGTCTTGCAGCGCTGGGCTGGGGCGTCGGCGGCATCGAGGCGGAGGCCGCCATGCTCGGCCAGCCGCAATCCATGCTGCTGCCGGAAGTCATCGGCTTCGGGCTGCACGGCAAGCTCCGGGAAGGCGTGACCGCGACCGATCTCGTTCTGACCGTCACGCAGATGTTGCGCGCCAAGGGCGTGGTCGGAAAATTCGTTGAGTTTTATGGCGACGGCCTCGAGCGCCTGACGCTCGCCGACCGCGCGACCATCGCCAATATGGCGCCCGAATATGGCGCGACCTGCGGCTTCTTTCCGATCGACGACGAGACCCTGCATTATCTCAAGACCTCCAGCCGCAAGGCGCCGCGCATCGCGCTTGTCGAAAAATACGCCAGGACGCAAGGACTGTTTCGCAAGAAAAATTCGCCGCCTCCGGTCTTCACCGACACGCTCGAACTCGATCTTGCCGACGTCATGCCTTCGATGGCCGGCCCCAAGCGCCCGGAAGGCCGGGTCTCGCTCGCCGATGTCGCGCCGGTTTTCGCAACCGCGATGGATGACGAATATAAAAAGGCCGCCGACATTGACGCGCGCTACCAGGTCGATGGCGCAAATTTCGATCTCGGCCATGGCGATGTCGCGATCGCCGCAATCACCTCCTGCACCAATACGTCGAACCCGAGCGTGCTGATCGGAGCTGGCCTTCTGGCGCGCAACGCCGTTGCGCGCGGACTGACCGCCAAACCCTGGGTCAAGACCTCGCTCGCGCCGGGTTCGCAGGTGGTCGGCGATTATCTCGCCAAATCCGGCTTGCAGAAATATCTCGACAAGCTCGGTTTCTATCTCGTGGGCTACGGCTGCACGACCTGCATCGGCAATTCCGGCCCCCTGCCGCCGGCAATCTCCAAATCGATCAACGACAATGGAATTGTCGCGGCGGCCGTGCTTTCGGGCAATCGCAACTTCGAGGGGCGCGTCTCGCCCGATGTGCAGGCCAATTATCTCGCTTCGCCCCCGCTTGTCGTGGCCTATGCGCTGGCGGGCTCGGTCCGCAAGGATCTGACCCGCGAACCTCTCGGCTTCGACAGGAAGGGCGAGCCCGTCTTCCTGCGCGACATCTGGCCGACATCGGCCGAGATCGGCGCCTTCATCCGCAAATATGTCACGCGCACCCTGTTCAGCGCCAAATACGCTTCCGTCTTCGACGGCGACGCACATTGGCGCAAGGTCAAGGCGCCTGTGGGCGAGGCGTATCAGTGGGATAAGGATTCGACCTATGTGCAGAACCCGCCCTATTTCCGCGGCATGACCATGACGCCGGCGCCGATCGGCAATATCGAGGGCGCGGGCGTGCTCGCCCTGTTCGGCGACAAGATCACGACGGATCACATTTCGCCCGCAGGCTCCATCAAGGCGACCTCGCCCGCCGGCAGATGGCTGAGCGAGCACGGCGTCAAGCCGGCCGACTTCAACCAGTACGGCGCCCGGCGCGGCAATCACGAAGTGATGATGCGCGGCTCCTTCGCCAACATCCGCATCAGGAATTTCATGATGAGGGATGCGGCCGGCAATGTGCCGGAAGGCGGCGACACCAGATATTTCCCCGGCGGCGAGGCCATGTCGATCTTCGACGCCGCGATGAAATACGAGGCCGAGGGCAAGCCGCTCGTGATTTTCGCCGGCGCCGAATACGGCAACGGATCTTCGCGCGACTGGGCGGCCAAGGGCACGCGCCTCCTGGGCGTGCGCGCGGTGATCGCGCAAAGCTTCGAGCGCATCCACCGCTCCAATCTCGTCGGCATGGGTGTGCTGCCGCTTGTTTTCAGGGACGGCATAAGCTGGGAAAAGCTGGGCCTCAGGGGCGACGAGAGCGTGACCATCCGGGGTCTGGAAGGCGATGCGCTGAAGCCCCGCGTGACGCTGACCGCCGAAATCGTCTTCGCCGACGGCTCGAAAAAGGAGGCGCCGCTGCTCTGCCGCATCGATACGCAGGACGAACTGGAATATTACCGGAACGGCGGCATCCTCCAGTACGTGCTGCGCCAATTGGCGAGCAATGGGTCCGTTTGAAATCGAACCTGGGCGGCGGACTTAAGACACGACAGGCGGCGGGACCGCAAGCGTGGCCGAACACCCGGACGCACGCCGAACTTGCTCATCCAACCCGCCTTCTGTAGCAAACCCCCGACAACCCCAATCGAGACGGAAAATGGCGACCTACAAGCTCCTCCTCCTGCCCGGCGACGGCATCGGCCCCGAAGTGATGAGCGAGGTGGAAAAGCTTCTGGCCCGTCTCGCCGCCATGGGGGTGGCGAAGTTCGAGACCGAGAAGGGGCTGGTCGGCGGCTCCGCCTACGACGCGCACGGCCAGTCCATTTCCGAAAGCGACATGAAGCTCGCCATGGCCGCAGACGCCGTTCTGTTCGGCGCGGTCGGCGGCCCGAAATGGGACGGCGTGCCCTATGACGTGCGCCCGGAGGCCGGTCTTCTGCGTCTGCGCAAGGATCTCGCCCTGTTCGCCAATCTGCGCCCCGCCATCTGCTATCCGGCGCTGGCGGAAGCCTCCTCGCTCAAGCGCGAGATTGTCGAGGGCCTCGACATCATGATCGTGCGCGAACTGACCGGCGGCGTCTATTTCGGCGAGCCCAAGGAGATCATAGACCTTGGCAACGGCCAGAAGCGCGGCGTCGACACGCAGGTCTACGACACCTACGAGATCGAGCGCATCGGCCGCGTCGCCTTCGAGCTCGCCCGCAAGCGGCGCAATAAGGTGACCTCCTCCGAAAAGCGCAACGTGATGAAATCTGGCGTCTTGTGGAACGAGGTCGTGACAGCGCTCCACAAGCGCGATTATTCCGATGTCGCGCTCGAACACCAGCTCGCCGATTCGCTCGCCATGCAGCTCGTGCGCTGGCCCAAGCAGTTCGACGTGATCGTGACCGACAATCTGTTCGGCGACATGCTCTCGGATATCGCGGCCATGCTCACGGGGTCGCTCGGCATGTTGCCGTCGGCGTCGCTGGGCGAGACCGACAAGAAAACCGACAAGCGCCGCGCGCTCTACGAGCCCGTCCACGGCTCGGCGCCCGACATCGCCGGCAAGGGCATGGCCAACCCCATCGCCATGATCGGTTCGCTGGCCATGTGCCTGCGCTATTCTTTTGGGCTGGGCGAGATCGCCGACAGAATCGAAGCAGCCATCGCCGATGTGCTGGCGGCCGGCCTGCGCACCGCCGACATCAAGGGCGAGGCCGGGGACACGATCTCGACGCAGGCTATGGGCGACGCGATTCTCGCACGACTGGGATAAGCGGACGGCGACAAAAAAGACGCGCGCCGCAAAAGCGCGCGTCGAAAAATTACGTCAAAAGCGCGCCCGGAAAATCAAAAACGCGCCCAAAAAAAGTGCGCCCCGGAAGGCGCATCAGGCGTCGAAACTCAGCGCATGCCCGGAGTGGGGCGCCACAACATGCCCGGCGAATAGCGCTCGTAGGGCTGCATGTTGTAATAGGTGGATTGCAGCGTATAGAGATTGCGCGCGCCCACCGGCACGACATTTCCGGAATCGGTGAACGAGCGCGGACGCACGACAATCACTTCGGAATCCTGGACATAGCGCTTGCGCGGACGGGCGTCGGCTGTCACGGCCATTGCGACGGTGGACAATGCGGCGAGCGTGAAAAAGGCGGTTTTGGCGATAATCTTCATGGCGACCTCAAATCGGTTCGCCAGACAATAGCCTTATTTGCGCGTTCCGCGCGATATCTTTCCGCTAAATTAGACGATATCTTTTCATTAAATTTAATGTGGCTGCCGCTCCGCATGCGCGCTGCGTACGGTATGACGCGGCTTGGACTTTGGCGCGGCATGGCCAAGGCTGCGGCCGCGCCCGGGCGGGCAGGCGGCGTCGCGGGCCAGTTCGCTGCGGGCGAAAAATTTCTGCAAGGCGTCGTCGCCGCCGGCCGCTGCAAGATCGAGCCGACCGACGAGACAAGACATCTGGCTGCGGTTATAGGGCTGACCGCCGGGGGCGCAGGCAAGCCCGCTGACGCGCAGCGCCGGGTTTGTCTCTGCAAAACGGAACACCGCGCAATTCTCGCGTTTTGCGCCGTCCGCCGGGGCGGCAAGCCGTGCATCCGCCCATTCGGCGAGGCCGAAGCGGGTCGGCAGCGGCGCCGCATTGCTCAACTTGTCGAGCGCCAGGCCCGCCTCGCTCGCGTGAAGCGCCGTTTCCACGAACAGCGATCGGTCGGCTGCGCCTTCCTCGCCCACCTGATGGATGCTGATGCGCAGCCAGGCGCCCTCGCCCGCGAAATTTCCGAACGTGAGAATGTCCTCGCGGCCGCCCCCCGTCGTGTGGCGGCGCATGGTGAAATTATCCGGCGCAGGCGCGAATTCCGCAGAATCGTAAGCAAACATCGCCAGGGGCCTGGTCACGTCCATCCAGTAGCTGGCAGGCGCGGGCTTGGCCGGCTCGGGCGCGACCGGCTCCTCCCATGCGGAAATAACCGAGCCGAGCGCCAGTACGCCTGCAAGGCCGCCGACCAGCGCGACTTCGAGACGACGCCGGCGCGCAAAGCGCAGCATGCGCAAGGCGAAGAGGAAAACCGCAGTCAACGCGCGGTCGCGGGCCGAACCGAAGTCGGGCATCCGGGGTTCAAAGGCAAGCAAACTCATGACGCAACACACCCCCAGGGTTTTTCACCCTCGTTGCGCCCAATGTGTCCGGAATGGCTGAGCGCCGGGTTAATTGCCGTTAAATCGCTGCAATCAGCGTAAAGGAGCCGTTGGCGGGCAAGGTTAAGAAACCGGGTAGCGGACAATCGCCCCGCTCTATTGACGCCACGGGAACGATTGTTTCTGCTGGCGCATCCTTGTTCAGCCTGCGGGACCATCCATGAAAACGCGCGCCGCCGTCGCCTTTGAAGCCAAACGCCCCCTCGAAATCGTCGAACTCGACCTTGAAGGGCCCCGCGCGGGAGAAGTTCTGGTCGAGATCAAGGCGACCGGCATCTGCCATACCGACGCCTATACGCTCGACGGTCTCGACAGCGAGGGGCTCTTTCCCTCCGTGCTCGGCCACGAGGGCGCGGGCGTCGTCCGCGAAATCGGCGCAGGCGTGACCAGCGTTGCGGTCGGCGACCATGTCATCCCGCTCTACACGCCCGACTGTCGCCAGTGCAAAAGCTGCCTGTCGCGCAAGACCAACCTGTGCACCTCGATCCGCGCCACCCAGGGCAAGGGCGTCATGCCGGACGGCACGAGCCGCTTCAGCCACAAGGGCAAGCCGATTTATCATTACATGGGCTGCTCGACCTTCTCGAATTTTACCGTTCTGCCCGAAAGCGCGGTCGCCAAGATCCGTAACGACGCTCCCTTCGACAAGGCCTGCTACATCGGTTGCGGCGTGACGACCGGCGTCGGCGCCGTGGTCAACACGGCCAAGGTCGAACCCGGCTCGAACGTGGTGGTGTTCGGCCTCGGCGGCATCGGCCTCAATGTCATCCAGGGCGCCAGAATGGTCGGCGCGGACAGGATTATCGGCGTCGACCTCAACGATTCCAAGGAAGCCTGGGGCAAGCAGTTCGGCATGACGCATTTCGTCAATCCGAAGAAGGTGTCGGGCGATTTCGTCGCCCATCTCGTCGAACTGACCGGCGGCGGCGCGGACTACACCTTCGATTGCACGGGCAATACCGATGTCATGCGCCAGGCGCTGGAAGCCTGCCATCGCGGCTGGGGCGTTTCGGTGGTCATTGGCGTCGCCGAGGCCGGCAGGGAGATTGCGACCCGCCCCTTCCAGCTCGTCACGGGGCGCGTATGGAAGGGATCGGCCTTCGGCGGCGCGCGCGGGCGCACCGACGTGCCGAAAATCGTCGACTGGTACATGGACGGCAAGATCGCCATCGACCCGATGATCACCCACGTGCTGAGCCTTGAAGACATCAACAAGGGGTTCGATCTCATGCACGAGGGCAAGTCGATCCGCTCGGTCGTCGTCTACTGAGCGGCCAGCTTGCCCAAAAAACACATAAGGTGTAGGGAGATCGTCATCGGCGTCTCCCTGCCGAGGATCGACGAAACATGCTCGCCTTTTCCAGATTCACGTCCGCTTTTTCCAGGCAGACGGCTGCGATGACGAAAACGGCTGAGAAAGCGGCCGTCAAAGGCTGATCGTCCTCGCTCCCGGCCACTCTCTCGGACCGCGAGGGAGGGTCGCGCAGGA
>JBKDZW010000021.1:0-12033 GCA_047971685.1 Rhodoblastus sp. | reverse complement strand
GGGTGGAATTGCACGAATTCCATATCCTGCAGCGGCAGGCCCGCGCGGGCCACCATGCCGCCACCGTCGCCGGTGCAGGTATGGGCCGAGGTCGCCGAGAAATAGGCGCGGCCATAGCCGCCGGTCGCCAGAATGGTGAGCTGCGAACGGAAGCGATGGATCGTGCCGTCGTCCATCTTGATGCAGACGACGCCGCGGCAGCGTCCCTCGTCGTCCATGATGAGGTCGATGGCGAAATATTCGATGAAGAATTCGGTCGAATTCCGCAGCGCCTGGCCATAGAGCGTGTGCAGCATGGCGTGTCCGGTGCGGTCGGCGGCCGCGCATGTGCGTTGCGCCGGCGGCCCCCGGCCGAAATCGGTGGTCATGCCGCCGAACGGACGCTGATAGATTTTCCCGTCGGCCGTGCGTGAAAACGGCACGCCCCAATGTTCGAGTTCATAGACGGCGGCCGGCGCGTTGCGGCACAGATATTCGATGGCGTCCTGATCGCCCAGCCAGTCCGACCCCTTCACGGTGTCGTACATATGCCATTTCCAATTGTCCGGGCCCATATTGGCGAGCGAGGCGGCAACCCCGCCTTGCGCGGCCACGGTATGCGAGCGCGTCGGGAAAACCTTGCTGATGCAGGCTGTGCGAAGCCCGGCCTGCGAGCAGCCGACGGGTGCGCGAAGACCCGCGCCGCCGGCGCCGACGATCACGACATCGAATGTGTGATCGGTGATGGGATAGGCGCGGCCGTTGATCGAAAACGCGCCCGAGCCATTGGTCGCCCCATTGCTAGCCATATCCAAATTCCCTCGATCAGACGCCGACGGCGAGTTTGACGATCGACAGCGCAGTCGCCGCCGCAATCAAGCCGCAGAACAATGTGTTGGCGACAAGCAGGCCGATTTTCACGCGGCCATGCGCATAATCCTCGATCACCGTCTCCATGCCGAGTTTCATGTGATAGACGCCCACCAGCACGAACAGCAGCGCGATCACGCCGGGCCAGACGCGGCCGGCAAACAGGTCCATCATCGATTCGTAATCGCGTCCCACGAGCGAGACGACCAGAAAGGCGAAGAGAATGGCGAGCGCCATCAGGGCGGCGGCCGTGACCCGTATGGCGAGCGCATGGCGCGAGGCCTTGGGGCCGCTCGCGCCGAGCCAGCGCACGGTCGAGGATTCGCTGCGCAGGGAGGAGGTTTTGTTCGACATCTCGTTCTCCGCTCAGCGACAGGCGTAAGCCAGAATCCAGAAGACCACGGTCAGAACGACCGAGCCTACCAGCGTGCCCTGGGCGGCACGCTCGCGCCCCTCGGCGTCGAGCAGATAGCCCGCGTCCCAGATCGCATGGCGAACGCCGCCCATCAGATGGTGGAACAGCGACCAGGTGAAGCCGAACAGCACGAGCTGTCCGAGAATCGAGCCATAGACCCAGTTGACGGCCGCAAAGGCGCGCGGGCCGGAGGCAGCCGCGATGAAATACCAGGCCAGCAGCAGCGTGCCGGCGTAAAGGCATACGCCGGTGATGCGGTGCAATCCCGACATCACCATCGTCATGCTCAGCTTGTAGACTTCAAGATGGGGGGAAAGCGGCCGCCGATCCTGAAGCTGCGACGGATTATTTGCCTCGGCCATAACAGCCCTCACATGCGATGCTCGTCGTTCGTTCACTATTCCAAACGCTTCGCCGGCGCAACGCCATCGGGCCTCACAATTGGAATGACAGGCTCCTGCGGTTGCAATGCCGCCGCAATGCTATGATTGTTGCAAACTGGATTTATGAGCGAGGGACGTTTCGGAATGCGGCTTCTAGGGACTGGCGCCTGCTGTGCGGCTGTTTTGGCTGTCTTGGGCTTGAGCGCGGTCGAGCCGGCTGCGGCCGCATCCGGGCGATTGACGATCGAATCGGGCGGCGTGAAGCGCACTGCTTTCGTCGTCGAGCGCGCGCGCCTGAAGCGGACGCGCCGGCCGGTCATCGTCTTCCTGCACGGCCAATCCGGCGCAGGCGTGCGTGTGCGCGACCGTCTGGGCATCGACCGGATGCGGAAAATGCGCTCCGTGGTCGCCGTCTATCCCGACGCGGCCGGCGGTCGCTGGGATGTAAGCGAGGCGAGCGCCGAGCGCGAGATGAAATTCGTGCACGACCTCATCGCCAAGCTGCGCGCCGACGGCATAGCAGATCCCAAGCGCATCTATATCGCCGGCGGCGGTCCGGGCGGCATTCTGGCCATGCGGCTCGCCTGCCGGCACGCAGGCGACTTTGCCGGTGCAGCCTCCTTGATCGCGCTGATGCCTGCGGCCGACGCCACCGCCTGCAAGCCTTCGCGCGCCATTCCCTTCCTGCTGCTCGCCGGCACCGCCGATCCCAAGATGCCCTTTGCCGGCGGCAAGGCCGATATTCCCGAATACAAGGGCGATGTCGTTTCCGCCGCTCAGACGCTCGCCCCCTTCGTTGCCGCCGCCGGCTGCAACGACAAGGTCGGCAAGGTCGATATTCCCGATCGCGACAGGAAAGACGGATCGCGCGTCCAGCTTGAATTGCCGGGCGGTTGCAAGGCGCCGGTCGAACTGGTCAAGGTCGATGGCGGGGGCCATACCCTGCCGGGCGTCCGGCCGCTCGCGGGCGATCGTGGCCAGGCGGTCGGCGCGCGCAACGGCGACATTGACACCACGCGCCTTCTTCTCGATTTCCTGCTCAAGGGACGCCGCGGCTGATCCTGCGCGGACTTTTCGCCGCAACGGCGATCTGTTGCGCCGGTGCCCTGCCGGCGGAAGCGCTGGACTGCATTCCCGAAAAATCCGAACCGGCGCAGATCGTGGCCGTCGACGAGGGGGCCGACCTCCTGCTTGCAGATGGCCGGGTGGCGGCTTTGGCCGGATTTGCAGCCGATTCCGGCGCGCCCGGCTATAGCGATTTTGCCGAATCCCTGCGCGGCGCCGCCATCAGGCTGACGCCGTTGCAAGCCAAGCCCGACCGGTGGCGCCGAATCAGCGCGACGGCGGCGCTCGCCGGTTCCCAGACGACGGCGCCTGGTCTTGCGGAAACCATGATTGCAGCCGGTCTCGGCCGCTTTCGCCCCGACGCCGCCGCGAAACCATGCCGGGACCGCCTGCTGGCGGCCGAGATTTCGGCGCGTCGGGCGCGCCGCGGCCTGTGGGGCGGGAGCGGCGCGGGCCCGCTGGATGCAAACGACGCCGCCGCCGTTCTGAAAGCGCCGAAAGGGTTCGTCGTGGTCGAGGGACGCATCTTGACTATTGGCGAAGCGCGCGGGCGCCTTTATCTGAATTTCGGACCGCGACGGACCACGGACTTCTCGATCGTGATTTCGAAACGACATCTCGCCTTGCTTGAGAAGGCCGGCCTCACCCCCCGCCTGCTTGCCGGACGACGGCTGCGCGCCCGCGGCCTGGTGGATCGAGGCTTCGGGCCGCAGATGGAGATCGTCAGTCCCGATGCGCTGGAATTGCTTGAAAATGAGTCCGATACGGCGGACATGAAGCGATGATCGCGCAAATGACGCCGGATTTTCGCAGCAGCGTTTCTGCGGAGCGCGGGCCTGGCTCGATCCGCAGGGCGCTGACTTTTGCGCTCGTCATTGCGCTGGCCGGCTGCTCGACGCTCGAACGTCAGGGCGAATTTCCGCAAAGCCCGGCCGTGCCGCCGGCCGCTCCGCGCACGGTCGGCGTCGATGCGCTGACCACGGCCGAGCACAAGAAGCTCGTCTCCCAGTTCGGCGGGGAATATCACTGGCCGTCGGCCGAAACCTATCTCAACGCGATCCTGGTCAAGCTGGCGGCCGCCTCCGACACGCCGTCCACGCCCTATCGCGTCACCATTTTGAACACGCCCGTCGTCAACGCTTTCGCCCTGCCCTCCGGCAATCTCTATATTTCGCGGGGATTGCTGGCGCTCGCCAACGATTCCTCGGAAGTCGCCGCCGTCATGGCGCACGAGATCGGCCATGTCACCGCGCGCCACGCAGCCGCCCGCGCCGAACGCGAGAAACAGGCCGCCGTCATCGCCTCGGCCGCCACCGTGATACAAAGCCGCCAGAAGGGCGAGGAGGTCGAGACCAATCAGCGCCTCTCGTTCGCCAGCTTCTCGCGCCATCAGGAGATCGAAGCCGACAGAATCGGCGTCGCCGTCATCGCACGGGCCGGTTACGATCCCTACGGCGCGGCGCGGTTTTTGACTTCGCTGGGACGCTCCACTGCGCTGCGCGCCGAACTTCTCGGGCAAAAGACGCCCGACAAGCCCGACATTCTGGCAACCCATCCCTCCACGCCCGAGCGCATTGCTCAGGCCACGCAAGCCGCCCGCCAGATCGGCGCACCCGGCATCGGCGTCTCCGACCGCGCCGGCTATCTCGCGGCCATCGACGGCATGAATTTCGGCGAAGACCCCGCAGACGGCGTCGTGCGCGGACGGCGTTTCCTGCAACCGCGCCTGCGCTTCGCCTTCACCGCGCCGGAAGGCTTCGTGCTCGACAATACTCCACGCGCGCTGCTCGGCCGCGCGCCCGGCGGCGTCGAGGCCGTGCGTCTCGACAGCGTGCCCGACAACAGCGGCGGCGCCCTCGAAAGCTATCTCGCCTCCGGCTGGCTGGACGGCCTGCTGCGCTCGAGCATCAGGACCGGCGAAATCAACGGAATGCCCGCAGCCTTCGGTCTGGCGCGCGCCGGCGAGTGGAATTTTCGCGTCGCGGTCATCCGCAAGGATGGCGACATCTACCGGATTCTGTTCGCCGCGCGCGCCATGAACGATACGGCCCTCGCCAGGTTCGACAACGCCATCAACTCGTTCCGTCCCCTGACCGACGAGGAGGCAAGCAAGGTCAAGGCGCTTGTCCTCAGAGTGGTCAGAACCGGGCTGACCGACAATGTCGAAACCATGAGCCGGCGCATGGCGCCGATGGATCGCCCGCTCGATGTCTTCCTGCTGCTGAACGGCCTGTCGCCGGGCGCTTCGCTCAAATACGGCGAACACTTCAAAATTGTCGTCGATCAATAGGCTGAATTGCTGGCCGGCTCGGTTTTTAATCCAATTATATTCGCATTCACGCGCTTGTGATGTTTATTCGCGCGCATTGCCTATAGATTTAACTGCCCAATCCGTGAACGCCGCCTTGAACGGCGATCCACAGACCCGGAGGCTGTTATGGCCCAATTGGCAGGAGTCCATCGCGAATTCGTACGCGCCGCGATGGCTGCGCCCTTTCTGGAAAGAGACGAAGAACATCAGCTTGCCGTGCGCTGGCGCGATTTTCGCGATCAGGATGCGCTCGACCAGCTCTCCGCATCCCACATGCGTCTGGTGATCGCGCTTGCCGCGCGCTTCCGCAATTACGGATTGCCGATCGCCGATGTCATTCAGGAAGGCCATGTCGGCCTGCTTGAGGCCGCAGCGCGCTTCGATCCCGATCGCGAGGTTCGCTTTTCCACCTACGCCACCTGGTGGATTCGCGCTGCGATCCAGGACTATATCCTGCGCAACTGGTCCATCGTGCGCGGCGGCACGAGTTCGACGCAAAAGTCCCTGTTCTTCAATCTGCGCCGTCTGCGCGCGCAGATGGCCTCCGGCGGCGCGCCCGACACGACCACGCTTTACGCCCGCATCGGCAAGGCCATCGGCGTTTCGAGCGGCGACGTGGAGCTGATGAACGCGCGGTTTTCGGGGCCGGACGTTTCCTTGAACGGGCCGGTTGGCGGCGAGGATTCCTACGATTCCGCCGAGCGCGGCGACTTTCTCGTCGACGATCGCCCGCTACAGGACGAGATCGTTGGCGAGGATATCGATTCGCAACGCCGCCACATCATGCTCAACGATGCGCTTCTGCAATTGTCGGAGCGCGAATTGCGCATCGTCCGCGAGCGGCGCCTGACCGAGGATGCCTCCACCCTGGAAGAACTCGGCGCCAAACTCGGCATCTCCAAGGAGCGTGTCCGCCAGATCGAAGCGCGCGCGCTCGAAAAGCTGCGCAAGGCGCTGGCAAACCGCATCCAGGTTTAAGGCTTGCGCGCTTTTCGTGAAAACGCGACGCGCTCCAAAAGTCCGACGCTCCAAAAATCCGAACCGAAAAGAGCCCGGCCATCGGCCGGGCTTTTTACTGGAGCTTTTCGGACATGCGGGCGCCCGAAAATTCACGCCCCCGAAATGCTGCGGGAGCCGTGAGAAAAATCAGGCGGCTTCCTCGACATCGCCGCCGGCCTCGGCGTCCGTGTCGGTCTTGGCGGCGCGGCGCGGACCCTTTTGCAATTGCGAATCGATCAGCTTGAGCGATTCCTGCTCGGTGATCTTCTGCACGACCGCCAGTTCGCGGCTCATCCGGTCGAGCGCGGCCTCGTAGAGCTGGCGCTCGGAATAGGATTGCTCGGGCTGGGCTTCCGAACGATAGAGGTCGCGCACGACCTCTGCGATCGCGATGAGGTCGCCGGAATTGATCTTGGCCTCGTATTCCTGGGCGCGGCGCGACCACATGGTGCGCTTGATGCGCGCGCGGCCGGTCAGCGTATCCAGCGCCTTGGCGATGATCGGCGCCTCGGCGAGCTTGCGCATGCCGACGCTGACGACCTTTGGAGTCGGCACCTTCAGGATCATCTTGTCCTTGACGAAGCTGATGACGAACAGCTCGAGCTTGAAACCCGCAACTTCCTGCTCCTCGATCGCAATGATCTGACCGACGCCATGCGCGGGATAGACAATGTGCTCGTTGGGCTTGAAGCCTGGCTTCTGGCCTGCGGGCTTTGCGGGCCTCTGCTCGGCGATTGCGGGTTTTACGGCCGGTTTGAAGGGCTTCGCAAAGGTGGGGGCGGGAGAAAGAGTTTTTTTCTGGGTCACCGGGTTTTGTTCGCTCGTCTCTCGAGGCTGCATCGCCGGCGTTGTCAACGCCGGTCTCGGATCGGGCGCCGCGCGCACAGACGCAGGCGCGGGCGTTGCAGGCGCAACGGGCTCGGCCGCTTCCGGCCTGACCAGTTGAACTCTGGCGCGCGCGTCGGCCTGTCCGACCGGCTTCAGGTTTGTCGCTGTCGTGATTTTGCTGGTGTCTCCCGCCTTTGTGATCTGAGGCTGTTTCGCCTTCTCCTGCATCGTTTCCTTCACGACCGCCGCAACGCGGTTCTTTTCGGATTTGATCCCGGCCGTCGCCGGCGCAACCCCTGACTTGGCCGCACGAAGTTCGGCTGAACTCTTCGCCGATTTCGCAACCGCAGCGGTCTTGCGCGGCGCGGCCTTGCCGACGGCTTTGGCCGGCGTTCTGGCGGCCGACCTTGCCGCAGTCTTGCCGGTCGAGTTTCTGGCGGCGCTTTTGGCCGCAGCGTTCTTGACGACAGCGCTCTTGGTCGCGACGCTCTTTGTCGTGACGCTCTTGGCCTTCCCGGCCTTCGTTTGCGCGGTCTTGGCCTTGGCGTTGACGGTCTTGGCGCCGACGGTTTTGGCGCTGACGGTTTTGGCGCTCGCGGTTTTGCTTTTGGTTGTCGAGGCCACAGTCTTCACCTTGCTTGTCTTGGTCATGTTTGCCTTGGTCGTGTTTGCCTTGGCCATGCTTGTCGTGGTCTTGCTCGTTTTGGCCGTGCTCGTTTTGGCCTTGGCGGCGGCTTCAACCGAAGCCCCTTTGGCCGAAGCGCCCCTGGCCTTGGCCCCCTTGTTCGCAGCCCCTCTGGCCGCGGAAACCTTCGCTGCCGCAGAGCGCGCCGCCCCGGACTTTCCGACCGCAGGCTTTGCGACATGCGATCTGGCCGCATTCGTCTTGCCCGCGTTCGTCTTGGCGGCGCTCGTCTTGGCGGCGCTCGTCTTGGCCGCGCCAGATTTGGCGACGCCCGATTTGCTCGTCTCGGCCTTCTTGCCGGGGATGCTCGTCTTGGCTGTCTTGCTTGCGATTGGCTTACTCGCATTCTTCCTGGACGACATACGCGGCGAACTCCTCACTCGTTCCGGAGCGAGGCCCCGGCGCTGTCGACGACCCAAACCGCAGGCCGCCGCGCAAGACCCGGAACGCGGGCCCATGCACAGTTCATTTCAGGAAACCGCCCAAATTCAGAAAACCGCTTCCTTCGGCGCGAATTTGACTTCGCGCTCGTACAGCGCCGCTCTTTGTCGCCGAACGGCGACGCAGGCGGTTGCAGGGATGTCGGTCAAGTGTCGGATGGCAAGCGGATTTCTGTGACTGTTAAAAATGTGTATATCACAGAAGTACACAAAAATCAAAGGTTCACGTTGCAGCGCAAACCTCTGCTCGCCAAAGTGGTTAACTTCGGGGGTGCGTTTTCAGGCCGCAGCGCCGGCATGGGCGATCAATCGCCCTCGCCGGGCTTGTCCGAGAAATGATCTTTGAACTTGTCGGGCTTGCCGTCAAACGATTTGGCGTCGGCCGGCGGTTCGCGCTTGATCGTGATATTCGGCCAATTGGGCGCCATGTCGGCGTTGAGCTTGAGCCATTGCTCAAGTCCCGGCTCCGTATCGGGCTTGATCGCTTCGGCCGGACATTCCGGTTCGCAAACGCCGCAATCGATACATTCGTCGGGCTGGATCACAAGCATGTTCTCGCCCTCGTAGAAACAGTCTACGGGACAGACTTCCACACAGTCCATGTACTTGCACTTGATGCAGTTCTCAGTGACTACATAGGTCATCGCCAGCTCCTGGCGCACGACGCCCGCGTGCGCGCCCTAAAGATTTGGAACTGCTATCCGCTTTGCCCAGATCGCGCAAGAACAAGAGGGGCGTCACGACGACGCTCCCCCGCCGGCCCCGCCATGGCCTTCCGTACGGACCTCCGGCAGCGTCTCGTAGAGCAGGCGCGCCTCCTCGTAAGGCCCGCGCCGGAGCCCCGCCATCACGATGCGGATGAGCTTCACGTCGCGCGGCAGCGCTATCGTCAGAACGTCGCCGGGGCGCACCGCCTTGGCGGGCTGCACGACGCGCTGCCCGTTCACACGGACATGGCCGTCAGCCACAAGCCGGGCGGCCGCGCCGCGCGTGCGCGCCATGCGCGCAAACCACAGCCATTTGTCCAGCCTCTGGCGTTCCGCTTCCGCTTGCGTCATCGCCCGCAGGTTCGGGTAAAACGCCTATCGGCGCAACCGGGCGGCCCGCAGCGCCGCCTTTGCCGCCCGCTTGAGCGCCGCAAGCAAGGCCCGCGCGAAACGCTCGCGCCGCACCGCGCCGGGAAAGGCGCGCGCCCGCGCGGGATCGACGCCGATCAGCAGGTCGAACATCGTCTGGCGTCCCGACCACAGGCGGTCGATCATCGGATGATTGGCGATCGCGCAGGAATCGGTGACCGACACGCGCGGGTTGGCGAGCTGGCGCTCGGTCAGCTTGCGCGTCAATTGCACGCCCGGCGAATAGTGACTGTAGCGCTCGTCGTAGGTCGTTTTCCAATAATAGGCGCGATCGGCGCTGCGCAGCACAATCGCCATGGCGATCGGCTGTCCGTCGACGGCAAGCCAGTCGACCCGGCATTTGCCGGCGCGCGCCAATTGCCTGAGCGTGGCGCGCAAAAAAGCGGCGTCGCCCGCATCCGACAGAAAGGCGCTGCGTCGGCGTCCTTTCCAGCCGGCCTGTTCCAGCGCCAGAAACCATTCGACCGGGTTGCGGATTTCGGCCGGGCTGGACGCCGAACCGAACGTGAGATCGCCGGTTTCCGAAAGGCGTCGGCCCAGCCGGTCCATCTCGCGCAAATGCTTGCGGGTCTGCGCGCGTGCGCAACGCGTTTGCGTGTCGTCGTCGTGCGACAGGATCGCGCGCTGCCTTTCGTCGAGCCCGATCGAGGCCAATCCATGCCGGGCGCAGCGCTCGGCGATCAATTCCGCCGCCGGCCCGTCCTTCCGCAAATCGCGCATGACGAGCGCGGATCGCCCCATTTGCCGCTCGCGCAGCCAGACCAGGACCGCATCCACGCAACGGGCCGCCGTCAGCCGGTCGATCAGCGGCGCGCCGAGCACCCCGTGCTTGTATCTCCAGTTGCGCGCAATGCCCCCGAAGGCGCCGAACAGGCTTTGCTCGAACGCCCAAAGACCGATCATGCGCGCGCGCGGCTCCTCGCCCGCGCCCTGCCAGACAACAGCGATCATGGGGCGCTGGCTCATCGGCAGATGCAGCATTGCAGCCAGCGCAAAATCCGGCTCCAGGAAAGGATTGGGCTCGATCGCGCGCCGGACGAGATCGCCCCATTCCGCGCGAAAACCCTCAAGCTCATCGACGCCCAGCGCTTCAACCAGCAGCTCGCCGACGCCCTGATACGGCTGATGGTTCGGAGCGATACGGGCAAAATGGTCGCCAACGACCTGACGGATTTCGTCCGGCCAGTGCTGCATCGACATGAGGCGCCAGAAATGCGCAGCCATCACAAACCCCGTCACGATGGGCGTATTCAGTGCGCCTGTGTCCCGAAATGGGATGAGGCGCCTGTCGACCTGCCATCGCTGAGGATGGTCGCAAGACGCGGGCCAAGTGACGGAAATCGCTTAAAAATAGCAGCTTAACTATAGGCGCAGGCTGATTGCCGGGCAGTGCGCCGCTGTTTCGCCTGTTGATCCGGCGAAAATCTCTGCCTCGAACTATCCCTCAGGCGAGCAATCCGCCCGGCCGCAGATCGAGCGGGCTGGCGGTCAGGGCCGTCTGATCGGGCGTATCCGTGCGCGCCTGACCGATGGCCGCCGCAAACAGCCGCTCGACGAATTCCTGCGCAAGCCCGTCGACGATCAGCACGATCCGCGTCCGCTGGTCCGAATCGGGCCAGCCGGCAAGCCGCACCGCCGGATGAAACAGATGCTGGACGCCGTGAATGATCACGGGCCGCCCGGGATCGTCGGCAAGCGCGGCTATGCCTTTGACTCGCAACAATTTCGGTCCGTGTGCATGGCGCAGCAGATCGAGAAAGATCTGGAAGGCGCGTGGATCGAGCGGCGCCTCGTGCGTCAGGCAGAAGGCGCGGATGGCGGCGTCGTGCCGGTTGGGATCGTGCGCGTGGCCATGATGATGGCCGTGTCCATGATCGCCGTGTCCATGATGGCCGTGTCCATGATCGCCATGCGCATGATCGTGCGTCTCGAAAGCTTCCGCCCGCAGCCAGGCCGCGACATCGGGAATCTTGCGGTCCGCCGAAAACAGGCCCGCCGAAAAAACCGCCTGAGCGGTCGCAGCGCCGGCTGCGGTCTCAAGCCGCGGCGCGCCGGGATTGAGCGCATCGAGCCGGCGCGCGAGCGCGCCTGCGTGAGGGGCGGCCTCCGGCATTTCGGTCTTGGTCAGCACGATGCGGTCGGCGACCGCGACCTGACGCAGCGCCTCCCTGTGACGCTCGATCGAGGCGAGCCCGTTGACCGCATCGAGCGTGGTCACGACGCCGTCGAGCTTGTAGCGCAGGGCGAGATAGGGGTGCCCCATCAGGGCGTTGAGGATAGGCGCGGGATCGGCCAGCCCCGTGGTTTCGATGACGACGCGCCGGAACGGCTTGATTTTCCCGTTGTCGAGCCGGCGCAGCAGGTCTTCGAGCGCATTCACGAGATCGCCGCGAATGGTGCAGCACAGGCAGCCCGACGCCATCATTATCATGTCGCCGTCGATCTTCTCGACAAACAGATGATCGAGGCCGACTTCGCCGAATTCATTGATGAGGACGACTGTTTCGGCAAGCGCGGGATCGGCCAGCAGACGATTGAGCAGGGTCGTTTTGCCCGAGCCCAGAAAACCCGTCAGGATCGTGACGGGAACGGGCGGCGGCGGCCGGCGGTTGAGGATTTCGTTCATTCCTCACCTGGCTTTGCGGACCGTTTGGCGACGCTCGCCTTGCCCTTCTTGGCGGAATGTTCCGCTTTCGTTGCGCTGGACCTGGTGGATTTTGCTTTGGCGGGCGCCGGCTTCGACTGCGCCACCTTTGGCTTGGTCGCCTTGGTTTTAGCCGCCTTGGCCTTGTGCGTTCTTGTCTTCTGCGTTCTTGTCTTGGCCGCCTTGGCCTTGGCGCCCCGCTTGCCGCGCATGGACTGGGCGTCGGGGGCTGGCTTGACCGGGGAATCGGCCCCTTCCTGCGCCTTGGCGGAATAAGC
>JBKDZW010000020.1:0-1517 GCA_047971685.1 Rhodoblastus sp. | reverse complement strand
GTCAGATTGTCGTCATAGGGGATGAGATAGAGCGGGATATGCGAATCGTGACGCTGCCAGCTCTCGAGGAAGGGCAGCAGCCATTCCGCGATCCTGTCGTTGGCGACGATGGCCATGCCCCGTCTGGGCGAGCCGGCCGTTTGCTCTGGATTCGACAAGAAATAATCCTTATGAAGGCCCGCCGGTCCTCGTGGATCCCGGACCCGCGCGCGCGGGCGCCTTGTCCCATATCCGGGGCCGCCTGCACAATAGGCCTCGCGACCCGGCGGGAATGACCACTTGACCCTATCCGCCACAAAAGCCGTTGCAGATCAGAATCTTCCCCTCGCCGGCCTGACGGTCGCGGTCGTGCATGCCGCCTGGCATTCGTGCGGCTCGTATCAGGTGAACGTCAGCCAGGCGGCCGTCTACAAGCGTCTGGGCGCGCATGTCATCTCGCTCGCCGTGCGGGAATGGCCGCCAGGCCAGTCGCGCCTGAGCGATCCGCGCTGGCGCGACTATATCTCGAATACCAGGGACATGCCGGCCGACGAGCGCTACTACGCCAACATGCCCGGATCGGTGCTCGCGCGGCCGGCTTTCTGGCTCGATCTCTACTGGCCGCTGATCCACGGCGACCATGCGCGCGCGACCGCCGCCATGACGCGGTTCGCGCGTCTGCCCGCCGAACTCGCCTCGCGAAGGATCGACCTGATCCACTGCAATCATTTCTTCTGCATTCCCGCCGCGCGCAACCTGTCGGCGAGCGCGCCGCTCATCATCGAGACGCAGGACGTGCAGGCCCTGCAATACCATCTGCGCAACGAAGGCATCTTCGTCGTCCCGCCGCGCGCTACCTACGACGAACTGCTGGCGAGCGAACTCGCATGGCTGCGAAAGGCCGATCTGCTCGTGCATCTCAACGCCGAGGAATGGGAAACGTTCGACAGGCTTCTGCCCGATATGAACAATGCGCTCGTCTATCCCGCCGTCGAGGAAGCGCCGACCGGGCCCGGCGGCAGCGATATCGTGATCGTGGCGAGCGGGAACTTTCCGAATACGCTCAGCGTCGAGTGGTTTCTCGAGAAGGTCGCGCCGCACGCGCCGCACGCCGAAGTCAGGATCGCCGGCAATGTCGACGGAGCGCTGAAGGCGCGCAATCCCGCGCTGTTCGAGACATGGAAACATCTGTTTCTGGGGCGCGTCGACGACATCGGCGCCATCTACGCCAACGCCGGCCTCGTGCTGTTGCCCACAACAGAAGGCCACGGCCTCTCGATCAAGGCTGTCGAGGCGCTCTCGTCGGGCGCGCCGCTGATCGCAACGCCCCAGGCGTTTCGCGGCATGAAGGTCGAGCCGGAAACGCTCGCCAACGTCACGCTTTGCCAGAACGCGGAGGAATTCGCCGCCGCGCTCGAAGCCGCCGCGATCGCCGGGCCCACCACCAATCCGATGGCGAGCGGCGGCGCGCGCGAAACAAGCGACACGCGCAGGTTCTACCTCGCCAGTTTCTCCAACGACGCCTATGCGCGAAGAAT
>JBKDZW010000019.1:0-16276 GCA_047971685.1 Rhodoblastus sp. | reverse complement strand
TCGGCACCATCGGCATCGTCGCCCCCTCGGGCGCGGTCTACGGCTCGCTGACGACGCCCGATGCGATCACGCTGCATGCGACGCTCGAACGTCTTGCCAAAGACGGCGTGACGCATCTTGCCATGGAAGCGTCTTCGCACGGGCTCGATCAACGCCGGCTCGATGGCGTGCGCCTTGCCGCAGCCGCTTTCACCAATCTGTCGCGCGACCATCTCGATTATCACGCAACGCTCGAAGAATATCTTGCAGCCAAGCTGCGGCTGTTCTCCGAACTGCTGCATCCCGGCCAGCCCGCCGTGGTCGACGCCGACACGGATGTTGCGCAAGCCGTGATAGGGACTTGTGAAGAGCGCGAACTCGACGTGCGGACGATCGGGCGCAAGGGAGAATCTATCCGCCTTCTTTCGCGCGAGGCCGAAGGTTTTGCGACGCGCCTGACGCTGGAATGCGGGAAGAAACGCTATCGGGTTCTTCTGCCGCTGGCCGGCGCGTTCCAGACTTCCAACGCGCTTGTCGCCGCAGAACTTGCCATTGCGAGCGGCGAGAGTCCGCAAAACGTGTTTGCCGCGCTTGAAAAACTCGTCGGCGCGCCGGGACGCATCGAATATATCGGCGAGCGCAACGGCGCCGCCGCCTATGTCGATTATGCGCACAAACCCGCAGCGCTCGAAACGGCGATCGCCGCGCTGCGCCCGTTCTCACGCGGAAAACTGATTGTCGTTTTCGGCTGCGGCGGCGATCGCGACCGTGGAAAGCGGCCGATCATGGGCGAGATATCGGCGCGGCTTGCCGACATAACCATTGTCGCCGACGACAATCCGCGCAGCGAAAATCCGGATGCGATCCGCGCCGCGATACTTGCCGGGGCGCACGAACACGCCGGCGCGGATGTGCGCGAGATAGGCGATCGCGCGGAGGCGATCCGGGCCGGCGTGCGGCTGCTGCAATCCGGGGATGTGCTGCTGGTGGCGGGCAAGGGCCATGAGACAGGACAGATTATCGGCGACAGAACAATTCCGTTTTCGGATCACGAGGCGGTTCGCGCAGCGCTCGGAGAAAAGGCATGACGATGCGCGATGCTCTCTGGACGCCGCTTGCGCTCGTCGGCCCGCTGGGCGCGCGAGTGAGCGGGAGTTTGCCGACGCGCGGCGTGAGCGGCGTCTCCATCGACACGCGCACCTTGCAGGAGGGCGATCTGTTCGTCGCGCTCAAGGGCGACAACAGCGATGGCCACGATCATGTGCGCGCTGCTTTCGAGGCGGGCGCCGCAGCGGCGGTGATCGACGAGGCCCATGCCGATGCGCTGGCCGGCGCCGGTCCGCTCTATGTGGCGGCCGATACGCTGCATGCGCTCGAAGGCCTGGGCCGCGCGGCGCGGGAGCGTGCAAACGCGCGCATTCTCGCGGTGACGGGTTCTGTCGGAAAGACCACGACCAAGGAACTTTTGCGCTGCGCGCTTTCGAGCGCAGGCAGGACGCATGCCTCGGCGGCCTCCTACAACAATCATTGGGGCGTGCCGCTCACGCTTGCGCGCATGCCGCAGAGCGCGCGCTACGGCGTGTTCGAGATTGGCATGAACCATTCCGGCGAGATCGTTCCGCTCGTCGCCATGGCGCGCCCGCATAGAGCCGTCATCACGCGCGTCGCCGCCGTCCATCTCGAGCATTTCGCGTCCATCGAGGAGATCGCCGACGCCAAGGCCGAGATTTTTACAGGCCTTCAGCGCGGCGGGGTGGCCATTCTCAACCGCGACGATGCGCAATTCGAGCGGCTGTCGGCCGCCGCCGCCGAGGCGGACGTGCGCTTCGTTTTGTCCTTTGGCGAAGCCGCGCAAGCCGACGCCTGTCTCGTTTCCTGCGATGTCGGCGGCGCGTTGACGCGCGTGAAAGCGCGTGTGCTCGGGACGGATCTCGATTATGTCGTCGGCGCGCCGGGGCGGCATATCGCCATGAACTCGCTGGCGGTTCTGCTGGCTGCGCGCGCAGCCGGGCTCGATCTTTCGGTGGCCGCCCATGCGCTGGCCGAATTCGCGCCGCCGGCAGGGCGCGGCCAGCGCGAGACGCTGCATGCAGCCGATGGCGCCTTCACGATGATCGACGAGAGCTATAACGCCAATCCGGTTTCCATGCGCGCCGCGCTCGACCTTCTGGGGGCGGCCGGAGGAAAGAGGCGAATCGCCGTGCTCGGCGACATGCTGGAGCTGGGGCGGGAGGCGGGCGCCCTGCATGCGGCGATCGCTGAGGACATCGAACGAAACCAGGTGGATCTGGTATTTGCGGCGGGGCCATTGATGCGCGCCCTTTACGAGGCTATCCCGGCGGAACGGCGCGGCGCGCACGCCGAAAGCGCCGCCGCGCTGGAACCTGTCGTGCTGGACGCGCTCAGCGCCGGCGACGTTGTCATGATCAAGGGCTCCAACGGGAGCCGTATGGGACCGCTGGCGGCGGCGATGCGAAAGGCCTTCGCTTCGCCGGAGCCCTGCGACCGCGCGAGGATGAATTCATGCTGACCTGGCTTGCGGATTTCGCTCACGTCTTCGGTCCGCTCAATCTGTTCAAATACATCACCTTCCGCGCCGGCGGCGCGGCGGCGACCGCGCTTCTGTTCGTCTTCTTCTTCGGCCCCGGCATTATCGCCGCCTTGCGCATAAAGCAGGGCAAGGGCCAACCGATCCGCGAAGACGGGCCGCAATCGCACCTTCTGACCAAGAAGGGCACGCCGACCATGGGCGGGCTGATGATCCTGGCCGGGCTGATCTTCGCCACGCTTTTGTGGGCGCGCCTGACCAATCCCTATGTCTGGATCGTGCTGCTGGTCATGGTCGGCTTCGGGCTCATCGGCTTCTACGACGATTATCTCAAGGTTGCGCGTCAGTCGCACAAGGGCTTTTCGGGGCGCATGCGCCTGTCGTTCGAGGCCTTGATCGCGCTCATCGCCTGCATCGCCATGATGCGGGTTGGCGCAAGCAACGCAACCATGCTGGCGCTGCCGTTCGGCAAGGGCTTCGCGTTCAATCTCGGCTACGGCTTTCTGCTGTTGGGGCCTTTCGTCATCGTGGCGGCGGGAAATTCCGTCAATATGACCGACGGGCTCGACGGCCTGGCCATCGTGCCGGCGATGATTGCGGCGGGCGCCTTCGCCATTATCGCCTATCTCGCCGGCAACGCCATTTTCTCGAACTATCTCGCTATCAATTTCGTGCCGGGCACGGGCGAGCTTACCGTCGTCTGCGGCGCCCTGATCGGAGCGGGGCTTGGCTTTCTCTGGTTCAACGCGCCGCCGGCGCAGATTTTCATGGGCGATACGGGATCGCTCGCGCTCGGCGGCCTCATCGGCACGATTGCCGTCGCCGTCAAGCACGAGATCGTGCTGATGATCATCGGCGGCCTGTTTGTGCTGGAGACCCTGTCGGTCATCGTGCAGGTCGCCTCCTTCAAGCTTACCGGCAAGCGCGTGTTCCGCATGGCGCCGATCCACCATCATTTCGAGCAGCTCGGCTGGTCGGAATCGCAGATCGTCGTCCGCTTCTGGATCATCGCTTTCGTACTGGCGCTGGTCGGCCTCTCGACATTGAAGATGCGCTGAATGATCGCCGCCACGACATTTGCAAACAAGAAAGTCGCACTGTTTGGCCTCGGCGGTTCGGGGCTGGCGACCGCGCATGCGCTGAAGGCCGGCGGCGCGGACGTTTCGCTCTGGGACGACAACCTTTCCGCCCGCCAGAAAGCGGCGGCGGAGGGGTTTGCGCCGGTCGATCTGTCTGCCGCCGACTGGTCGCAATTTGCTTCTTTCGTCCTGTCGCCCGGCGTGCCGCTCACCCATCCCGAGCCGCACTGGACGGTGAAAAAGGCGCAAGCAGCCGGCGTCGAGATCATTGGCGATATCGAGATTTTCTGCCGCGAACGACGCAAAATCGCGCCCGATGCGCTGTTTGTCGCGATCACCGGCACCAATGGAAAATCGACGACGACGGCGCTGAGCGCGCATCTCTTCAGATCCTTCGGCAAGGACGTGCAGATGGGCGGCAATATCGGCACGCCCATTCTGGCGCTTGCGCCGCTTTCGAGTGCGCGCGTTTACGTGATCGAGCTTTCGACATTCCAGATCGATCTCACGCCTTCGCTCGATCCTTCCGTCGGCCTTCTGCTCAATCTGACGCCGGACCATATCGACCGCCATGGTGCGATGGATCGTTACGCCGCCATCAAGGAGAGGCTGGTTGCGGCCTCCGACAACGCGGTCGTGTCCATCGACGATCATTATGTGCGCGAGATCGCCGAGCGGCGGATTGCCGCGGGCCGCGAGACGATCACGATTTCGGTCGCCCATCCCCCGCTTGCCGATGGCTTTGCCATGCAGGGCGCGGTAATCGAGCATCGTTCTGCGGGCGTTTCCACGCCTGTCGGCGATCTTGCCGGCGTCGCCGCGCTGCGCGGCGTCCACAATGCGCAAAACGCCCTTGCAGCCGTCGCCGCGCTCGGCGCGCTCGGGGCGGACCATTCGCGCGTGCAGGCGGGTTTGCGCAGCTTTCCGGGGCTTGCACACCGCATGGAAGGCGTCGGACGGCTTGGCCGCGTTCTCTTTGTCAACGATTCCAAGGCGACCAATGCGGACGCAGCCGAAAAGGCGCTCATGTCGTTTGAGGACATTTTCTGGATTGCCGGCGGCAAGGCCAAGGAAGGCGGCATAGAACCGTTGCGCCCTCTGTTTCCACGCATCGCCAAGGCCTATCTGATCGGCGCCGCGATGGAGGATTTTTCACGCACGCTTGAAGGCGCCGCCGTTTACGAACGCTGTGGAACGCTCGAGGCGGCGACGCGGGCGGCGGCCCGCGACGCTGCGCAATCGAAAGCGCAGGAGCCGGTCGTGCTGCTGTCGCCGGCCTGCGCTTCATACGATCAATTCGCCAATTTCGAGAAACGCGGCGACGCTTTTCGCGAGATCGCCACAGACATCATCAGCACCGGAGGCGCGTCATGATTTCGCGGGCCGAACGCTCAATTGTTTCCGACTGGCTCTGGACCATCGACCGCTGGCTGCTTGGCGCGCTCGGCCTGTTGATGGTCTGCGGTCTCGTGTTCGGCATGGCGGGCTCGCCGCCGGTCGCCGAGCGCCTGCGCCTGCCGACGTTCTATTTCGTCAATCATCAGGCCATGTATCTCGTGCCGGCGATCGCCGTCATGATCGGGGCGTCCTTTCTTACGCCGCGCCAGGTGCGGCGCGCGGCGCTCATTCTGTTCGTCGGCGCCATGGCGCTGATTTTCGCAGCGCTTCTGTTCGGCGCGGAAGTGAAGGGCGCGCGCCGCTGGATTTTTGGCGTACAGCCCTCGGAATTCGTGAAACCTGCCTTCGCCGTTCTGACGGGCTGGGCCTTTTCGGAAGGCGCGCGCAGGCGCGATGTGCCCGCAAACATCCTCGCCATTCTCATTCTGCCCGCAACCGTCGTGCCGCTCGTTCTGCAACCCGACTTCGGCCAGACCATGCTGATCTCGCTGGTGTGGGGCGCTCTGTTCTTCATGGCGGGGCTGCACTGGTTCTGGGTCGCCGGCATTGGCGGAGCAGGCGCGCTCTCGGTGGTTGCGGCCTACAAGTTCGTTCCCCACGTTCGCGCGAGAATTCTGAAATTTCTGGAGCCGCAGTCTTCCGGCGGCGTGACCGACACGTTCCAGGTGGACACGGCGCGCGACAGCTTCATCGCCGGCGGCTGGTTCGGCAAGGGACCGGGCGAGGGCACGCTCAAGCGCATTCTGCCCGACAGCCACACCGACTTCATTTTCGCCGTCACCGGCGAGGAGTTCGGCGTCATCGTCTGCATCATGCTGGTGTCGCTGTTTGCCTTCATCGTCATACGCGGCCTGACGAGCGCGGCCAGGAACGAAGACCCGTTCTGCCGCTTTGCGGCGGCCGGCCTCATCATGCTGTTCGGCATCCAGAGCTGCATCAATCTGGCGGTCAATCTGCATCTCATGCCGGCCAAGGGCATGACTTTGCCGTTCGTCAGCTATGGCGGCTCCTCGCTCATATCGCTGGCGCTCGGCATGGGCTTTCTGATCGCGGTCACGCGCAAGCGGCCGCGCACGGAAGTGCTTATGGACGCAGCCTTCGACGCGAATTCGCAACGCTCATGAACGACACAACGATCCTGGTGGCCGCCGGCGGAACGGGCGGTCATCTGTTTCCCGCAGAAGCGCTCGCGCACGCTCTCGTTGCGCGCGGGTTTGCCGTCGATCTGGCGACGGATACGCGCGCCGAAAAATACGGGCAGGCGTTTCCGGCGCGAAAAATCCACGCGATACCCGCTGCGACGCCGACCGGCGGCGGCCTTGTTTCCCGCGCAAAATCCGTCGCCATTCTCGGGCGCGGCGTTCTGGCCTCGGTATCGCTCCTGCGCAAGTTGAAACCCGCCGTGGTCGTGGGGTTTGGCGGCTATCCGACAGTGCCGCCGCTGGTTGCGGCCAGCCTGTTGAAAATTCCTGCCGTGCTGCACGAGCAAAATGCGGTGATGGGCCGGGCCAACCGCTTTCTGGCGGGGCGCGTACAAAGGATCGCCACGGGTTTTCCGCTCGCGCGCGCCGACGATGGCGTCCGCGCCAAATGCGTCATTACCGGAAATCCCTTGCGCCCGGCGGTGCTGGAGGCGGCGAAACTGCCGTATCCCGCATTCGAGAACGGTTCGCTCAATGTGCTTGTTACAGGCGGCTCGCAGGGCGCGCGCGTGTTTTCGGACATCGTGCCCGCCGCAATCGAGGCGCTTTCGGCCGAGGAGCGCGCGCGCATAAAACTGGTGCAACAGGCGCGCGGCGAGGACCGGGAGCGCGTATTGGCGAATTATGCGCGCCTTGGCTTCAACGCCGAGGTCGAGCCGTTTTTCAAGGATCTGCCGGCGCGGATCGCCGGCGCTCACCTTCTGGTTGCGCGCTCCGGCGCCTCGACCGTCGCCGAGACGGCGGCCATAGGGCGGCCCGCGATTTTTGTGCCGTTTCCGCATGCGCTCGACGCCGACCAGGCGGCGAATGCGGCCGAACTTGCCCGAACCGGGGCGGTCGAGGTGATCGACCAGAAGGAGTTCAGCCCGCAAAAACTCGCGGAATTGCTGCGGGCCGCGCTCGGGGACGCTCAAGGCTTGACGAAACGGGCCGAAGCCGCCAAGAGCGCAGGCATTCTCGACGCCGCAGAGCGTCTTGCCGACATTGTCGTCGGCCTCGTTTCAGTCAGAGGTTGATATAATGAAACTGCCGCGCGATCTCGGCCCCATTCATTTCGTCGGCATCGGCGGCATCGGCATGTCCGGCATCGCCGAGGTTCTCATCAACCTCGGCCTCAAGGTGCAGGGGTCGGACGCCTCCGAGAACGCCAATGTCAAACGCCTCGCCGACAAGGGCGCAAAGGTCTTCATCGGCCATGCGTCCGAAAATCTTGGCGATGCGGCGGTCGTCGTCGTCTCGACCGCGATCAAGCGCGACAATCCCGAACTGACTGCCGCCCGCGAAAGGCGCATTCCGGTCGTGCGGCGCGCGGAAATGCTGGCCGAACTTATGCGCCTCAAGCAATGCGTGGCGATCGCCGGCACGCATGGCAAGACGACCACGACGTCGATCGTCGCCACGCTGCTCGATGCGGGCGATCTCGATCCGACCGTCATCAACGGCGGCATCATCAACGCCTACGGCACCAATGCGCGGTTGGGCGCAGGCGACTGGATGGTGGTGGAGGCCGACGAAAGCGACGGCACTTTCCTGAAGCTGCCGGCCGATGTGGCGGTCGTCACCAATATCGATCCCGAACATCTCGATCATTTCCAGACGTTCGACGCCATCAAGGAGGCGTTCCGGCAATTCGTCGAGAACCTGCCTTATTACGGCTTCGCGGTCATGTGCCTCGACCATCCCACCGTGCAGGAACTGGTAGGCAAGATCGAGGACCGGCGCGTCATCACCTATGGCGAGAACCCGCAAGCCGACGTGCGCTTGCTCGATGTCGATCTGACCGGCGGCGTGTCGCGCTTCAACGTGCTGATGCGCGACCGCAAGACGGGCGCGGCCAATTATCTCGAAAACCTCGTCATGCCGATGCCCGGCCATCACAATGCGCTGAATGCGACGGCGGCGATTGCGGTTGCAACGCAGCTTGGCCTGTCGGGCGAGCAGGTGCGCAAGGCGCTTGCCGGCTTTGGCGGCGTCAAACGGCGCTTCACCAAGACGGGCGAATGGAACGGCGTCAGCATTTTCGACGATTACGGCCACCATCCCGTCGAGATTGCCGCCGTTCTTCGCGCAGCGCGCGCATCCACCAAGGGGCAGGTGATCGCCATCATACAGCCGCATCGTTACACGCGCCTGCAAAGCCTGTTCGACCAGTTCGCCACCTGTTTCAACGACGCCGACATGGTGATCGTCGCCGATGTTTACGCTGCCGGCGAACAGCCGATCGAGGGCGTCGGCAAGAACGATCTGGTCGCCGCGATCACGGCGCACGGCCATCGTCAGGCGCTGCCGCTGCCGGGGCCGGAAGCGCTGCCGGCCATGGTGAAGGAGATCGCGCAGCCCGGCGATTACGTCGTGTTTCTGGGCGCGGGCAATATCACGCAATGGGCCTATGCGTTGCCGGCGCAATTGGCGGGTTGAGAAAAGAGAGAGGGGCCAGGCCAATCCAATGACTTTCCCCGACATTGTCCCATCTTTGCGCGAAAACATGCCGGAGCTGCGCGGACGCCTGTCGGTCAACGAGCAGATTGCGCCTTTCACCTGGTTTCGCGTCGGCGGGCCTGCGCAGGTTCTGTTCCAGCCGGCCGACGAGGACGATCTGTCCTATTTCCTGTCGCGCCTGAGCGCGGACATTCCGGTGTTCGTCTTCGGTCTTGGCTCCAATCTCATCGTGCGCGACGGCGGCGTGCCGGGCGTGACGATCCGTCTCGGCGGCAAGGCCTTCGCCGATATTGCCGTGGAAGACGGTCACAGATTGAGAGCCGGCGCAGCGGCGCCCGATCGCTTCGTCGCCAAGCGCGCCGCCGAGCTTGGCGTTGCGGGGCTGGAATTTCTGTCCGGCATTCCCGGCGCCATTGGCGGCGCCTTGCGCATGAACGCCGGCGCGCATGGCGGCGAGATGAAGGACATCGTGGGTTTTGCGCGCGGCGTTGCGCGTAGCGGCGAAATCGTCGAGATCGACAATGCCGGCATGGGCTTTTCCTATCGCCATTCGAGCGCGCCGCGCGATGTGATTTTCACGTCCGCGCTGTTGCAGGGCAGGGCGGGCGATAAGGCCGCGATCCAGACGGAAATGGACCGCATCACGCAGGCGCGCGAAAAATCGCAACCGATCCGCGAGAAGACGGGCGGCTCGACCTTCAAGAATCCGCCGGGCGAAAAGGCATGGCAATTGGTCGACAAGGCCGGCTGCCGCGGCCTCCTCGTCGGCGGCGCGCAGGTCAGCGAAATGCACTGCAATTTTCTCATCAACCGCGATAACGCCAGCGCCGCCGACATAGAAGCGCTGGGCGAAGAAGTGCGCCGCCGCGTGCGCGAGACCAGCGGCGTCCAACTGGAATGGGAAATCAAGCGCGTGGGCGTGGCGGGATAGTGGCGCGCGAAATGATGGCACAGGCGCAGAACGATATTTCAAGTCCGGCAATTCCGCGGTTTTTCGGATCGTGGGCGCTTGCCGCGCTCATTGTCGTGGCCGCAATCGCGCAGCAGGCGGCAGGCCATCTCAATGGCGACGATTCCTGGTTCATCCTGTTTGCGGAAAAGGTTGCAGGCGGCGCCAGGGCCTATGTCGACATTTCCGATCCCAATCCGCCCGCCGGCTTTCTGGTCTATATGCCCGCCGTCTATCTGGCGCGGCTGTTCGGGCTCGATACGGAATTCTGGACGGTCGTCCAGACCTTTGTCCTCGTCTTTGCGTCGCTTGCGCTCAGCGGCGCCATTCTCTCGCGTTGCGGCCTGATTGCGCGCGAAGAACGCGGCGTTACGCGAAACGCGGCGCTGTGGCTCCTCTTGTTTTCCGTCGGCTTTGCCTTTGCCGAGCGCGAGCATTTCGCGCTGATCGCCTTCCTGCCGTTCGCCGCCGCAGCGCTCTCGCGCGCAGAGGCGCAGGACGGGAAAGGGGCCGGGCTGTCGACGCTGCGGCTGATTGCGGGCCTTTGCGGGGGGATCGTACTCTGCTTCAAACCCTATTTCGCGCTGCCGCTGGGCGCGGTCGTTCTGTTTGCCTGTGTGCGCCGGCGCTCGCTTGCGCCCCTGTTTGCGCCCGAAAATCTTGTTCTTGCGGCGACAGCCATCGCATACGGGGTTCTGGTGTGGCTGCGTTACCCGGATTACGTCTGGGGGCAGGCGGGGCTGGCGATGGAGGTTTACGCGCCTGCCCGCTACGGTCTGGCCGCGGTCCTGACATCCACGTCCTTCGTGTTTTCGGCGGCGCTGTTGATCGGCGTGGCGGCGGGCCTGTATTTCCTCGGCTTCGAGCCGCGCGCTGCTCTGCTTGGGCTGGCTTCGGCGGGCTTTCTCGCCACCTACGTCATTCAGGCCAAGAACTGGTTCAATCATGCCTATCCTGGCGAGGCGCTGGGCGTTCTGGCCTGCGTGGCGCTGGCGCTCGGGCGCTTCGGCGCGAGACCCGAGGCTTCAGCGCGCTTTTCGCGGTTCGCCGTTCTGCCGGCGTTGCTTCTGGCGCCGTTTCTCTGCGCCGTGCAGCTCAATGTCCTGCGTATGGAGGAATATCCGGGCCTGACGGCGGCGGTAACGAAGGTTCTGGCGGAACGCGCGCAGGGCGCCGGCAAACCGAAGATCGCCGCGCTCGCCCATCAGCTCGACGTCGGCCAGCCGTTGACGCGCCAATTGAACGCGGACTGGGTCGGCCGGCGCAATGCGCTGTGGGTGGATAATTGCGTGCGCCAGATCCTCGCCTCGAAGACGGTCGACGACGAGATGCGTCGGCGCCTCCTCGAATACAGCGCCGGCGAGCGGCGGGAATTCGCCGAGGACATGGCGCAAGGCAAGCCGGACATTCTCCTCGTCGAAACGCCGCAACTGGCGACATGGGCCGCCCGCCAGCCGGAATTCGTCGGCATGCTGGACGGCTACACAAAGAAAACGCAGGTGGGGGATATAGAAATTTTCGCAAGAAACGGGACATGAGAGCTCCACCCGCGCGCGCCCCGCAAGGGGGCGTGCGCGGTGCGGCTACAGGGCAGGCTACGGGGATTGAAGCAGATGACGAAACATGTCGCGGTGCTGATGGGCGGATGGGCGTCGGAGCGGCCTGTGTCGATGGCCTCGGGCGAGGCCTGCGCCAGAGCGCTGGAGAGCGTCGGCTACAGGGTCACGCGGGTCGATGTCGGCCGCGACATAGCTACGCAGCTTGCCGTGCTCAAGCCGGATGTGGCTTTCAACGCCCTGCACGGGCCGGGCGGCGAGGACGGCACGATCCAGGGCGTGCTGGAAGTGCTGCGCATTCCCTACACCCATTCGGGCGTGCGCGCTTCCGCGCTCGCCATGCAGAAGGATCTTGCCAAGACCATTCTGGCGGCGGCCGGCGTGCCCGTGCCGTCGGGCCGCGTGGTCAGCCGTTTCGAGGCGGCCAGAGCGCATGTTCTGCCGGTCCCTTATGTGCTCAAGCCGGTGGCGGAGGGCTCGTCCTTCGGCGTTTTCATCGTCAAGGAGGGCCGTTCCCACCCGCCGCAGGAGCTGCTTTCAGCTGATTGGACCTATGGCGACATGCTGCTGGCGGAGAATTTCGTCGACGGCCGGGAACTGACCTGCGCGGTCATGGGCGAGCGCGCCCTGGGGGTTACCGAAATCAAACCTGTTTCCGAAGCGTTCTACGGATATGACGCAAAGTATGCCAAAGGTGGATCAATCCACGTCGTTCCCGCGCAAATTAAAGAAAATATTTACCAAAGGATTCAACAGTTGGCAGTTGTGGCGCACAGAGCGCTCGGCTGTCGCGGCGTGAGCCGCACAGACTTTCGGTACGACGACCGCCCCGGAGGTACGGGCGAGCTCGTCGTGCTGGAGGTCAACACCCAGCCGGGCATGACGGAAACGTCTCTTGCGCCTGAATTGGCCGCCCATGCGGGCATGTCGTTCGGCGAGTTGGTAAAATGGATGGTGGAAGACGCGTCCTGCGATCGTTGACGGAGCAGTTATCTGCTCCGATTGCGGTCGCTTTTGCGCGCCCCCAGCTTGCCGCAGGCGTTCCTGCCCGCTCCGGCCCGCGCGCCCGGCGTGGACGCGGGCCCCGCCGCTCCGCTTTCAGCGCCCTTCACGCCATCGCCGTCCATCCGGTTGCGACCGGGGCGCTGGTTTTTGGCTTTCTGGGGGCAGCCTTCGCCTATTCGGCCGTGCGTGGCGGGGCTTACGAGAATTTCATCCAGACCGTGGGCACGCCCGGCGATCTTCTGGCCCGTGCGATCGGCATGGGCATAGACACGGTCACGATTTCCGGGATCAGCGAGCTCAAGGAAAAGGAAATCCTCGCCTATGCCGGCGTGAAGGCGCGCAATTCGCTGCCCTATCTCGACGCCGAGGGCATGCGCAACAGACTGCGCTCCGTGCCGATGATCCGCGATGCGGAAGTGCGCAAGCTCTATCCGAGCCGGCTCGCCATCACCGTCGTCGAGCGTCAGCCCTTCGCGCTCTGGCAGAAGGACGGCAAGATTTCCATCGTCTCGGCCGACGGCATGCCGATCGACACGCTGCACGACGAGCGCTATGCCCGCCTGCCGCTGATCGTGGGCGATGCGGCCAACGAAAAGCTCGACCAATATCGCGCCATCGTCGCGGCGGCGGGCGATCTGGCCGACCGCATCAAGGCGGGCGTGTTCGTCTCCAAGCGCCGCTGGACCATCTACACCCGCGCAAACGTGGAAATTCGCCTGCCCGAACTTCAACCGGAGGTCGCCATGCAGCGCCTTGCGCGCATGCAGCGCGATCACCGCATTCTCGATAAGGACATTGTCGCGCTCGACCTGCGGGTGCCCGGCCGTGTCGAAGTTCAGTTGAGCAACGAGGCGGCGAGCGCCCGCCTCGAACACCTCTCCCGCATGATCAAAGGGAAGGGCTGATGAGCGTGTTTGTAAATCTGCCGCGTATGCGTCCTCTATCGGCGCGCAAGAGCGCGATCCTGTCCGTTCTGGATGTGGGAACGAGCAAAATCGTCTGCCTGATTGCACGGCTCGACCCGATCGAACTCGGCCAGCCCGCGCGAGGGCGCACGCATGGCTGCCGCATTCTGGGCATCGGCCATCAGCGCTCGCGCGGCATGAAGGCCGGCCAGGTCGTGGACATGGAGGAGGCCGAGACCGCGATCCGGCTTGCCGTGGACGCCGCAGAACGCATGGCTGGCACCCAGGTCGACAATGTTATCGTCTGCGCGTCCGGCGGGCGCATTTCCTCGCAGCATTTCCAGGCGAAGGTCGCGGTCGGCGACCGTGCGGTCGGCGAACCCGACATTCATCGCGTGCTGGAGGCGACCTGCATGCGCAGCGCTCGCGACGGGCGCGCGGTCCTGCATTCGCTGCCGACGAGTTTCGCCGTCGACGGCGCCGAGAATATCCGCGACCCCAAGGGAATGATCGGCGAGGAGCTGGCCGCTCATCTCCATGTGGTCTCGACGGACGCTGCTGCTGTGCGCAATCTCGGGCTTGCGGTCGAGCGCTGCCATCTGACGGTGGAGACCTTCACCGCATCGCCCTATGCGTCCGCGCTCGCGACGCTTGGCGACGACGAAGCCGAGATCGGGGCGACCGTCATCGACTTCGGCGGCGGCTCGACCTCGGTTGCGGTTTTTGCCGGCGGCGCGCTGATCCACATGGATTGCGTGGCGGTCGGCGGCAATCATGTCACGCTCGATGTGGCGCGCGGCCTGAATGTGCGCCTCAACGGCGCCGAACGTCTCAAGACGCTCTACGGCAGCGCGATTTCCGCGCCGGCCGACGAACGCGAGACCATCGCCATAGAACATGTCGGCGACGACAGCGGGCAGACGACCCATCTGCCGCGCTCGCAGCTCGTGCGCATCATCCGTCCGCGCGTCGAGGAAATCGTGGAATTGGTGCGCGACCGCCTGCGCCAGCAGGGCCGCCCGCTGCATGCGGGATCGCGCGTGGTGCTGACGGGCGGGGCGAGCCAGTTGACCGGCCTGCCGGAGACGGTGCGCCGGATCGTCGGCGGCCAGGTGCGCATCGGACGGCCGGTGGGCGTGCGGGGCCTGCCGGAATCCGGCAAGAGCCCTGCCTTTGCGGCGGCGGTCGGTTTGCTCGTCTATCCGCAGGTCGCGGGTCAGGAGCATTTCGAGCCCAGCCGCGAACGGCTGGCGATGGCGGTGGGCGCGGACGGCTATTTCGCCCGCGTCGGACGGTGGTTGAAAGAGAGTTTTTGAGGCGGGCCGAAGGCGCGCGCCGCGGCGGCGGCAGCGCCTGACGGACGAGTGAAACCGGGGCGCGTGTGCGGTCCAATGGAAAGAGGCTGAGGCGATGACTATCAATCTGAAGGGTCCCGAGCTGCGCGAGCTCAAGCCCCGAATCATGGTGTGCGGAGTTGGCGGCGGCGGATGCAACGCGGTCAACAACATGATCACGTCGGGCCTGAGCGGCGTCGACTTCATCGTCGCCAACACCGACGCGCAGGCGCTGACCTCGTCCAAGGCCGACCGCATCATCCAGATGGGTTTGCAGGTCACCGAGGGACTGGGCGCGGGCGCGCAGCCGGAAGTGGGCCGCGCCGCCGCCGAAGAGGCGATCGAGGAAATCCGCGATCACCTGAACGGCGCGCATATGTGCTTCGTCACCGCCGGCATGGGCGGGGGCACCGGCACGGGGGCTGCCCCGGTCATCGCCCGCACGGCGCGCGATCTGGGCATCCTGACCGTCGGCGTCGTGACGAAGCCGTTCCAGTTCGAGGGCGCGCGCCGCATGCGCACGGCCGAGGCCGGCATTTCCGAACTGATGAAGAATGTCGACACGCTGATCGTCATTCCCAACCAGAACCTGTTCCGGATCGCCACGGAGCGCACCACTTTCGCCGACGCCTTCGCCATGGCCGACCAGGTGCTCTATTCGGGCGTCGCCTCGATCACCGACCTCATGGTCAAGCAGGGCCTCGTCAATCTCGATTTCGCCGACGTGCGCTCGATCATGCGCGAAATGGGCAAGGCGATGATGGGCACGGGCGAGGCCTCGGGCGACCAGCGCGCGATCCACGCCGCAGAAGCCGCAATCGCCAATCCGCTGCTCGACGAAGTTTCGATGAAGGGCGCGCGCGGCCTTCTGATCTCGATCACCGGCGGCGCAGACATGACGCTCTACGAGGTCGACGAGGCCGCCAGCCGCATCCGTCAGGAAGTGGACGAGGACGCCAACATCATCCTGGGCGCCACCTTCGACGAATCCCTGGACGGCGTGATCCGCGTCTCCGTGGTGGCGACGGGCATCGACAAGCCCGCCGACACGCTCGAAATCGACGACGCGCAGTCCAAGATCGCGGAAGCCGCCGAGCGCCTGCGTCAGCAGGCCATGGCGCGCGCCGCCGCCCAGTCCGCGCCGCAGCGCGAGGCCGAGCCGGCAGCCGGGCAAGCCCAAGCTACGCAAGCCCAAGCTACGCAAGCTCAAGCTACGCAAGCCGATCCGTCCGCAGCCTATGCTGCGGCGCAGCAGGCCGCCGCCGCTCACGTTGCAGCGCAGGCTCAAGCCCAAGCCCAAGCCCAAGCCGAAGCGCAGGCCCGCGCCCAGGCCGAAGCTCAGGCCCAAGCTCAGGCCGAAGCGCAGGCCCGCGCTCAAGCTCAGGCAGAACAGGCTGCGCAAACCCATGCCGCACAGGTGCAGGTCGCGCCGCTCGCCCCGCCGCGGGGCTATTATCCTGCGGAAGCCGAGCAGGCCCCGGCCGAACAGCCCGCTCGCGCCGCCGGTCCCTATATGCCGCCGGCGCCCGAGCAGCCCGTGCGTCAGCCGCGCATTCCGCGGATCGACGACATGCCCCCGCATGTGCAGCAGCAAGGGCACGAGGCGCGCGCCAACGGCCAAGGCAATGCGGTTTCCGCTGTCGAGCAGCGCCGCCGCACCCTGTTCGAGCGCCTGACCTCGTTTGCTTCGAGCCGCGAGGAAACGGCGCGTGCGCCGGTCGAGCCGCAGATGAGCCCGCGTCCGGCGCCCGTCGCCCAGCCGCAGGCCCGTCCCGCGCAACCGGGGGTCAGCCACGCCGAATACGCCAAGCGTCCGGCGCCTGCGCCTGCGCGTTCGGCCGCCGATGCTTATGGCCGCGCCGCGCCGAGCCGCCCCTCCGAG
>JBKDZW010000018.1:0-48338 GCA_047971685.1 Rhodoblastus sp. | reverse complement strand
GCGCGGCGATGGCGCCGAGGCCATCATGGCGCAGGTCGATGGCGAGCCCCGCCTCGCTGACCGTGATGCGCGCGACCAGCAGCTGGACGATGCGTGCCTGCTCGGCTGGGATCAGCGCCTTCCAGAGATCGTCGAACTGCGCCAGAGCGGCGACAACTGTGGTCTCATCGAGATCGGGCCGTTCCTTCCGGACCGCCCGCGCGGTGCGCGCCGCGACCTCCGGCGTGCGCAACATGCGGCGGATCTCGCCTATGACGGCCTCCTCGACCATCGCTCCCGGCAGCCGCTGCGGCCCGCGCAACTCGGCTGCAGGGCGTTTCCGGATCACGTCCATCGAGGTGTAGTAGCAGTAGCGCTTGCCCTTGCGCTTGGTGTGGTGGGGCGTCATGGCGGCGCCCGTTTCGGTGAAGATCAGCCCGCGCAGGAGCGCCGGTTGCGCCGCCCGCGCCACCGCCCCGCGGGCAACGCGGTTGCCTCGCGCTGGGCGTCGAGGCTGTTGAACTCCATGTCGAGCCCTTCCTCGCTCGACTTGCGGGTGTGGCGAACTTACGCAGCATCTGCGGCGTCACCGCCTTTTGTCCCGAGTTCTGGAGCATCGCCTGCGCCCGATCGGCATCGGCCCTGGCCTGATCCCGGATCGCCCGCCTGCGCCGGCTGACCCCGGCGATCCCGGCCGCGCGCATCAGCCGGGCGACGCGCTTGCGGGCGATGGGAACGCCGTCTGCCTGCAACTCGGCGTGGATGCGCGGCGCACCGTAGGTCCCGTGCGATCCGGCGTGGATCGTGCGGATGCGGCGCGTCAGATCACGGTCTCCTGCGGGAGCGCCCTTCGCGGGGCTGCATTTCAATCAGCGAGCCGTCGAGCATGACGTTGAAAAGACGCATGGAAAGGGCGATTTGCGCTTCCATGATCCTGCGCAAATGCGGGCAATTGGACATCGAGCCCTTGATGATGCGATAGCCGCGCGCGGCATCATGCTCGACATAGCCGAGCTGCATCAGCTGGCCGATCTTGCGGCGGACGGTCGTCCGCGGAATGCCGGTGATCTCCGCCAGTTGCAGCAGGCGGATGTATGTATAATCCTCCTGGATGCGGGCGTGGATCGAAGCATAACGCTTCGCCTTGACCGGGTCGGTCATGACATTGCCGATACTGGCGACCAGGATGGCCGAGAGAACAAAGAAACTGTCGAAATCGCCTTTGAAGCGCTGTGTGACCAGCCGCGACATTTCAACGAAATATTCGTTGAAGACGTAGCTGATGATCAGACTTTTGCCGCGCGCCGCCTTGCTTTGAAGCTTGGCTTTCATATCAATTCCGCCGCCTGCTGTGTGAGTCTCATCACATTTATGTCCAGATCGGACATAAGCATGCTTGCACTGTCAACGGGTATGGCGGCTAATTTCCCACAGGATGGGCCTTGTAATAAAGCGACAAGCTTATGAGGGAGGCTGCCGGAGCATCGGCTGCCTTGGGATGGAATGGGCGCGTGACAGTTGCAACCTTCCCCCTTTCCTTTTCTTATCGAAATCTGCCAAACGCCGCCTGATCTAGGCGCGTATTACCTATCCCGCATGCGCGTTTTCTTTAATGCAGCGATTAAACGCTTTGAAGAAAACCCGACGAATTCCCACTCGCCTCATTTGCTCAGGGTGTCTGGTTTTTCGCGCGTCCGGACGCAAAACCGCCAACACTTTTGCTGAACGCGCTCATATTTTCAGCCCGCAAGAAAGTTCTCCACGAGCGCTATCTGCTCGGGCACATTGAGCGCCGGCGCATGGCCGCAGCCTCTGACCTCGACCACACGGCAGCGCGGGTTTTCCTTCGGCATGCGCGCTGCGGTCTCCGGCAGCAGCAGATCGGAATTTTCGCCGCGCAGGCACAGCATGGCGCAATCGAGCTTTTTCCAGTCGTCCCATTGCCCGTCGTCCTGGGGGTGATGGGTGATCTGCATGATCATATTGGGATCGTAATGGGGCGTTATACCGCCGTCCGGCAGGCGGCGCGTGGACGTTTCGGCAAGGCGGCGCCATTGGGCGTCGCTCAGATAGCCGTAGGGCAGATAGACCTGCCGGAAATAAGCCTCCAGCTCGCTCACGCGCTCGAAACGCGGCGGCTTGCCCGCATAGGAGCGGATGCGCTCGATGGCGGCCGGATTGATCTCGGGGCCGATGTCGTTGAGCACCAGACGCCTGATGCGTCCGGCAAGCGGGCCGGCGCCGGCGCGCATGGCGATGGCGCCGCCCATCGAGGTTCCCACCCAGTCGACGGTTTTCCAGCCGAGCGCATCGACGAAGGCGGTCGCCAGTTTCGCATAGAAGTCGAGGCTGTATTCGACCTCCGGTTTCGGGCTCCATTGCGAGAGGCCACGCCCGATCGTATCGGGGACGGCAATATGCCAGCGGTCGGCAAGGGCCGAGGCGAGATCGTCAAAATCGCGGCCGGTGCGCGCCAGACCGTGCCAGAGGACGAGCTTCGGATTTTCGACCGCGCCCCATTCCATGTAGTGGATTTCGCGGTCAAGGATTGTGACGTATTTCGAGGCCGGGTTCGTCATGATTTCGATTCCGCGCGCAATTTGCCGACTATGCCGGACGGGAAAAAATAGACCGACAGAATAAACAACAATCCAAGCCATAGAAGCCAGCGGTCGGGATTGAAGAAATTGGCGACGACGCCCGCGCCCGAAGCGTTGAGCGCGCCGAAGGCCGCGCCCATCAGGGTCTGGAGATAATTTTCCGCAAGCACGAACAGGGCCGCGCCAATGATCGCGCCATAAAGCGTGCCCATGCCGCCGATGACGACGATGAGCAGAATGTCGATCATGATGTTGAAGCTCAATGTCGTGTCCGGGCCGATGTAGCGCAGCCAGATGGCGTTGAGCGCGCCCGCGCAGGCCGCAAAGACCGCGCCCAGGACATTGGCCATGGTGCGGTGGCCAACGATGCGATAGCCGAGCGCCTCGGCGCGGAAGGGGTTTTCGCGGATCGCCTGCAACACCCGGCCGAACGGCGATTCGACAATGCGCAGCATGACGAGAAACAGAACGGCGGCGCTGACGAAGACGAGATAATAGGAGAGCGTGCGGCCCGTGATCGTGAGGCCGAGCGGCCCGTCTTCGATCAGCCGGTAGCCGGGCCGCAAGACCTCGGGTACGCGAAACGTGCGCCCGTCCTCGCCGCCCGTCAGCCAGGACATTTGCGAAGCAAGAACCGCAAAGGCCGAGGCCACCGCAAGCGTCACCATGGCGAAGAAAATGGTCTGCACGCGCAGGGAGAAAAGGCCGATGGCAAGAGCCAGCGCGCCGGCCAGAACAATGCCCGCGCCAAGCCCCATGAGAATCGCGCCCCAGGAGGGACCGAGCGCATAAAGCGTCAGCGCCACGCCATAGGCGCCGATGCCGAAGAACATGGTGTGCGCAAAGGAGACGATGCCGGAATAGCCCAGCAGAAGATCGTAGGAAGCCACCAGAAGCGCGAAGACGCAGATCTTGGCCGCGACATTCAAGGGCTTTGCGCCCGGAAACAGGAAAGGCGCCAGGGCCAGCGCGCCGACGACGAGGACCAGCAGGGCGATCAGAAATTTGCCGCGCGGCGGATTGCCGGAAAGAATCATGGCCTCACCTGCTCGTCACGGGATAAAGGCCGCGCGGCCGCCACAGCAAAATCGCGACCATGAGCGCGAGGTTGGAGACGAGCGCGAGTTTCGGCGCAAGGAAACCGGCGTAATTTGCGAGCAGGGCCAGCAGGAGCGAACCGATGAAGCACCCGCCGACCGAGCCGAGCCCGCCGATGATGATGACAATGAAGGTCGTGACCGTCATTTCGCCGCCGATGGAAGCGTGCGCCTGTTCGCGGTAGAGCGCCCACATCGTTCCGCCGAGGCCGGCAAGCGCGGAGCCCGCCATGAATACGCCGACGAACAGGGCGCGGATGCGATAGCCGAGCGCCTCGACCATTTCGCCGTTCTCGACGCCGGCGCGGACGAGCAGGCCGATTTTCGTGCGCGTGAGCGTGAATTGCAGCGCGACAAAAACGATGAGGCCGACGACCACGGCCAGAAGGCGGTATTTTTCGACCGCCACATCCCCGAAGGCGATGGAGCCACGCAGCGCAGAAGGCAACGGCAGCGGATTCATCTGCGGGCCGAAGATCGCATAGAGCGCCTGCTCGATGACAATGAGGCCGCCCATGGTGACGAGAATCTGTTTCAGATGCTGGCCATAGACCGGACGCACCAGCAGGCGCTCGAAAACGTAACCGGCAATGCCCGTCGCCGCCATGGCGAGCAGCATGGCCGGGATCAGCGCCATCAGATTTACGACAAGCGATTCCGATTGCACGAGCGCGACCATCGGCGCGAAAACGACGACCGCCACATAGGCGCCGACCGCGACAAAGGCGCCGTGGCCGAAATTCATGACGTCCATCAGGCCGAAAACCAGCGTGAGGCCGGAGGCCATGGCGAAAATCATCATGCCCATGGCAAGGCCCGCCAGGGTCAGGGTCGTCCAGGTGGAAAACGAGCCCACCAGCGGCAACGCGACCAGCGCCAGAGCGAGCGGCAGCAGGACGGGGATGTAATCGGTTTTTTGCCGCGGCAAGGCCGCGCCGGCGTCCCGGGTGGTCGAAGGCGCTGTCATTGATGGGCGTCCAGGCTGAGGCCGAGCAGGCGTGTCTGCAATTTGTCGTCGGCGGCGAGATCGGCCATGGCGCCGGAATGCACGATGCGTCCGGCGTCCATGACATGCACGAGATCGCCTAGTTCCTGCGCGACGCGAAAATTCTGCTCGACGAGCAGGATGGTTGCGCCCGACGCCGCGATCTCGCGCAGGCATTCGATCAGCGCGGAGACGATCGCCGGCGCGAGGCCCTTGGTCGGCTCGTCGATGAGCAGCAGCCGGCGCTCCTCGACGATGGCGCGCGCAATCGAGAGCATCTGCTTCTGCCCGCCCGACAATGTGCCGGCGCGCGACAACCAGAATTTCCCGAGCGCGGGAAAGAAGCCGAAAATCCATTCGAGCCGTTGCGTGTCGGGCGCGCCGTTGCGCGCGGCGAGCACGATGTTCTCCTTCACCGTGAGATCGCCGAAAATCGCCATGGATTCGGGCACATAGGCGACGCCTGCGCGCGCAATGTCCGGCGTCGCCGCCTTGTCGATTCTCGCGCCGGCAAAATGGATCTCGCCCTCGGCCGCCGGCCAGAGTCCCATGATGGTGCGCAGGGTCGTGGTTTTGCCGGCGCCGTTGCGGCCCAGCAGCATGGTGGTGCGCCCCTCGGGCATTGCGAGATCGACGCCGTGCAGAATGTGATAGCGGCCGATCTAAGTGTGGACGCCCGACAGCGAGAGAAGCGCGCAGCTCATGAGGCGCTCCCGTCTTTCGACGCAACGCCCAGATAGGCTTCCTGCACCACGGGGCTGGCGATGACGGCGGCCGGCTCGCCGTCCGCAACGCAGACCCCGTTGGTCAGCACGACGATGCGGTCGGCAAGCGAGCGCACCACGTCCATCTTGTGCTCGACCAGCAGGATGATCTTCGATCTGTCTTCCTTCAGGCGCGCGATCAGGTCGAGCACGACGGGCGTCTCGTCGACGCTCATGCCGGCGGTCGGCTCGTCGAACATGTAGACGCGCGGCTCCAGCGCCATCATCAGCGCCACTTCGAGCTTGCGCTGGTCGCCGTGCGAGAGGGCGGCCGCTGTATGCATGCGCCGGCTTTCCAGCGCCACGCTTTCGAGAATGGCGTCTGCGCGCGCGATCAGGCGCCGGCGCACGGACCAGGGGCGCAGCATGTCGTAATGCACGCCCGCCTTCGCCTGCACGGCAAGCCGCACGTTCTCGGCGACGGTGAGATTTGGAAAGAGATTGGTGAGCTGAAACGCTCTGCCCAATCCTTTTCGCGCACGAAGCGCGGCGCTCTCGGCGACGATGTTGCGGCCATCGAGCAGCACCTGGCCGGCGCTTGCGCGCAACTGGCCGGAGATCAGGTTGAAATAGGTCGTCTTGCCCGCGCCGTTGGGGCCGACGATGGCCGTCAGTTCGCCAGGATTGAATTTGCAGGAGACGCGATCGACCGCGACGTGGCCGCCGAAGCGGATCGTCAGGTCGCGCGTTTCCAGCGAGACGGGCGTACCGGTGGATGAGGACATGGGAATGTCCGTGCCAAACCCTCCCCGTCGGGGGAGGGTCGGCGCCATTATTTCTTGTTGCGGATCGGAATCTGCATGTCCTCGATCTTGAGCTCGCGCACGAGTTCGAGGCGCGCCCAGGGCTTGCTCATATCGGTCGAAACCTTGAAGGCGTACATGGATTGCAGCGCCTGATGGTCTTCCTTGCGGAAGATCATCTTGCCCTTGGGCGTGTCGAACTCCATGCCCTCCATCGCCGCGATCAGCTTTTCGGTATCGGTGGATTTTGCTTTCGTGATCGCTGCAACGACGGCCTGACCCGCCGCAAAACCTCCCACGGTGAAGAAGTCCGGCGGCGTCTTGAAGCGCTTCTCGTGCTCGGCGATGAGCCATTCGTTGATCGAGTTCTTGGGCAGTTCGTAATAATAATAAGTGCCGCCCTCCATGCCGGGGAAGTCCTTGTAGGCGGCGAGCGCCGGCAGGATATTGCCGCCGGTGGACAATTCGATGCCGTAGCGCTTGGGATCCATGTCCTTGAGCTTGGCGAGCGGATTGGCGCCGCCGGCCCAGATCACCCAGATGATCTTGCGGCCGGGCTTGTCCTTGAGCGCGTCGAACAGGCGCTGGCCGGCAGCGGTGAAATCGGTGGTGTTGGCGGGCGCATATTCTTCGGCCGCCAGCGTCGCGCCGGTCTTGGCGAGAGCTTCCTTGAAGGCGGCCACGCCGTCGCGGCCGAAGGCGTAATCCTGAGCCAGCGTCGCAATGGTCACGCCGGGCTTGCCGATGGCGATGGCGTTGGAGATCGCGTCCTGCGAGGAATTGCGGGCGGTGCGGAAGATGTAGCGGTTCCACTTGTCGCCGGTGATCGAATCGGCGACTGCGGGCTCCACGATCAATATCTTCTTCGATTCCTGCGCGACCGGCAGCATGGCGAGCGCGGCAGCCGAGGAGGTCGTGCCGATGGCGATGTCGACCTTGTCGTCCTCATAGGCTTCCTGCAACGCGGTCTTGGCGACATCGGGCTTGGTCTGGTCGTCCTTGACGATCAGCTTGATCTTGCGACCGTCTATTTCCATCTTGCCTTTGGTGGCGTATTCGAGGCCGAGGTTCAGGCCGGTTTCGGTCTGTTTGGCGTATGCCTCGAGCGGGCCGGTCTTGCCGGCGATCAGGCCGATCTTGATATCCTGCGCTGCTGCGCCCTGCGGGCCGAAGGCGAGCGCCATGCCCAGTGTCAGCGTCGTAATGCCAAATTTTGCGCGCATTGCGTCGTTTCCTTCCAGTCGGCGTCGCTGGCGCGACGTTCTGCAATCGAGCGCAAACTATACAGGCCCGGCGGGAGTTTCGCCATACGAAATATTGCGCGATGACACCGCCCGCAATCCGGCGGCGCATGCGGCAATCCGGCGACTTGCGGCAATCCTGTGACGTGCGGCAAACCGCGTCCGCTCACTCGGAGCGTCTGCGGGCATTGCGCGAATCTGCGTTCCGGTTCGTGAATATCTGGCGGATGTTGTCGATCAGCGACCATTTGTGTCGCGCATCCGTCAGTCGCGCGACAAAATTTTCCGCCCAGCGCTTCACGTCGTGTTCGGTTATGCGGTTGAACATTTTGGCGTGGCGCTTCACGCGCTCTTCCTGCGGCATGACGAGCGCGCAGTCTATTGCGGCGGACACGGCTTCCTTGGCGTGCGGGTTGACGATCAGCGCGCCGTCGAGTTCGGCGGCTGCGCCCGCAAATTGCGAGAGGATCAACACGCCCGGATCGGTCTCGTCCTGGGCTGCTATAAATTCCTTGGCGACGAGATTCATGCCGTCGCGCAACGGCGTCACCAGCGCCACCCTCGCGCAGCGATAGATGCCGGCGAGCTGCTTGCGCGAATAGGAGCGATTGACGTAACGGATCGGCGTCCATGAGGCTTCGCCGTATTCGCCGTTGATCGAACCGACGAGGCCGGTGACGGCCTCCGCCATCTCCTTATAGCCCTTGGCCTGTTCGCGGCTTTTGGGCGTGATTTGCAGCAAGGTGGTGGCGCCGCGCCAGCGCGGGTATTCATCGAGCAGATGCTCGAACGCCTGCATGCGTTGCTCGATGCCCTTGGAATAATCGAGGCGGTCGACGCCAAGCAGCAGTTTGCGGCCGCCCAGGCTCGCAAGCAGATCTGCGTTGAACGGCGAAGCGGCGGCCGCGCGCGCGGCGCGCGCATAGATCGAGGTCTCGATGCTGACCGGAAACGTGTCGATCTGCACGCGGCGTCCGTCGATTTCGTAATAACGCCCGCCGCGCGCCAGACTGGCGCCGCGCGTTTCCAGATATTTGCCGAAATTATTGGTGTCGTTTTCCGTCTGGAACCCGACGAGATCGAAAGCTGCGAGCGCGCCGACCGTGTCTTCGTTGCGCGGCAGGGCTTGCAGGATGTCGACCGGCGGACAGGGAATGTGCAGGAAGAAGCCGATCGCGTTTTCATGCCCTCTTGCGCGAAGCTCGAGCGCCAGGCGCATCAGGTGATAATCGTGCACCCACACGATGTCGTCGGGCCGCAGTATTTTGGAGACCTGATCGGCGAAATAAGCGTTGACGCGCATGTAGCCGGAGAGATCGGCGCGCATATATTCGGCGAGATCGACGCGATAATGCAGGAACGGCCATAGTACGCTGTTGGCGAAGCCGTTGTAATATTCCTGATGGTCGGCTGTCGAGAGATCGAGCGCGACATAGCTCAGCGTCTTGCCTTCGATAATTTCGGGCTTTTCGGGCGTCTCCCCGGTGACGCGCCCGCTCCAGCCGCACCACACGCCATCGCGTCCGCGCAGGGCGGCCTTGACGGCTACCACCAGCCCGCCGGCGCGTTTTTCGCCGGGCAGGGCTACGCGGTTTGAAACAATTACCAGTCGCGCCACCAGGCGTCCTCCCAGCGGTCGGACAGGCGCGTCGCGGAATTGATGACGCCCGCCATGGAATAGGTTTGCGGAATATTGCCCCAGAGCTGACCGGTTGTGGGCTGTAGGTCTTCCGACAACAGGCCGTAGCGATTGGAATGGGCGAGAATGTCCTGGAATATTTCGCGCGCTTCCTCGCGCCGTCCAATGGAGGCGAGCGCGTCGGCGTACCAGAAATTGCAGACGACGAAGGCGGTCTCGGGCTCGCCGAAATCATCGGCCGCCGTATAGCGCATCACGCGCCCGTTGCGGCGCAGATCGCGGCCGATCGCCTCGACCGTCTTGACGAAACGCGGGTCTTTGGGCTCGAGGAGGCCGAGTTCGCAGACCATGAGCACACTGGCGTCGAGGTCTTCGTGGCCAAAGGCGCCGACCAGAGAACCGCGCTTTTCACTCCAGGCGTTTTCGAGAATGGCGCGCCGGATCGGCGTTGCGCGATTGCGCCAGTATTCGGCGCGGTCGGCAAGGCCAAGGCGCGCGGCGATATGGCCGAGCCGGTCGCAGGCCGCCCAGCACAATGTCGCCGAATAGGTATGAACCCGCGTGCGTCCCCGATATTCCCAGATGCCGGCGTCGGGAGTGAGCGCGAACTGGGCCGCGCTTTCGCCAAGCGGCTCCAACTGACGAAACAGGGATACGTCGGCCATGCGCGGCAGGCGTTCGTCGATGAACATGTGTTTGGCCGCAAGCACGACGCTGCCATAGACATCGTGCTGGGCCTGTTCGGCGGCGGCGTTGCCGATGCGCACCGGCCCCATGCACTGAAAGCCGTCGAGCAGGGTCGCATTGCTTTCTTCGAGCGATTGTCCCGGCACGATCGCATGCAGCGGCGCGATCACGCCATTGGGATCGGCGACGACAGTGGTCAGATAGCCCAGATAGGCTTCCATCGTTTCGGTCGTGCCGAGGCGATTGAGCGCCTCGACCACGAAGAACGCGTCGCGCAGCCAGCAGAAGCGATAGTCCCAGTTGCGCGATGTGCCCGGCGCCTCGGGGATCGAGGTCGTGTGGGCGGCGATGATCGCGCCGGTCTCCTCGAACGAACATAATTTCAGGGTGATCGCGGAACGGATCGTCTCGCGCTGCCATTCGAGCGGAACGCCGAGCGCGCGCGTCCAGGCGTGCCAATAGGCGCGCGTGCGCGTCTCGAAATCGCGCGCGGTGGAATCAAGTTCGCTCTGGAAGGGTTCGTCGGCGCCGAAGACGAGCGAAAGCGGGCGCGTCAGCGCGAAAGTCGTTTCCTCGACGATATAGGAGAGCGGCGCATCGGTGGTCAGACGCAATACGTCCGCGCCGCCGAGATAACGCAGGTGATTGGAGCCGATGACGACCTGCGAGGGCTTGCCGCCGTAGCCGAAGGTCGGGCGAACGCGAATGGCGATGCGCGGCGAGCCCGCAATGGGCTCGATGCGGCGCACGAGCTGGGGCGGACGGAAGATGCGCTCGTAGCGGCCAAAACGCGGCATGAAATCCACGATCCTGACCGCGCCGCCGTTCTTGTCCTCCAGAATGGTCTCGAGCATGGCCGTATTGCGCTCGTAGGACGAGCGCGAGGCTACCTGATCGTGCAGCACGACGTCGCAGAAACCCTTCTCCTCGTCGCCCGACAGAAGACGGCAGAAGATCGGATCGCTGTCGAAGCGCGGAAAGCACCACCAGAGAATTCGTGCGTTCGGATCGACCAGCGCCGCCACGCGGCAATTGCCGATCAGAGCAAGATCCAGGGGTTGCGCTGTCGTCATGCGCGGAGGGCCTCCAGGTTTGCGCCCGCAAGACGCGCCAGCCAGGCGCGCACGTCCGAGGGCGAGGGGAAAACATCGTCGGCGCCTTCGAGGCGCTTGTCGACGGAAAAGGCATGGCCGCCGAAAGATTTGACGGCCGCCATGCCGGCTATGTCGGTCACATCGTCGCCGATGAAAACGGGCGTGCGGCCGGCAAAGGGCGCGCATGCCATGAAGGCGCGCACGGCGTCGCCCTTGCTGAGGCTCGACGACTTGACCTCGAAAACGCAATGGCCATGCAAAACGGACAGCGCAGGGGAAACGCGCTCAAGCGTCGCGCTCAAATCCGCCCAGAGCGCGGCTTCCAGATGCTGCGCAGCGCGCCAGTGAACCGCCATGGCCTTGCCCTTGTCTTCGACGAAGGCGCCGGGATGGCGTGCGGTTACTTCCCGTATGGCGCATGCTGCGGCCTCGGGAATATCCGGGACGGCGGCGTCCAGGATCGGACCATCGGGCGTCCGCCTGACCTGCGCGCCATGAATGCCGCTGGCCGGCAGACGCAACGGCGCGAAAATCCGATCGAGATCGTCAACCCGGCGACCGCTGACAATCGCCAGGGCGCCGCCAGTCTTTGAATGTAATTCTGAAAGTACAGATAGTAAAAACTGCGGCGCATAAACGTCATCAGGCGTCGATACTATGTCCAGTAAAGTACCGTCTGCATCAAGGAATAAGCACAATTCGTCGAGCTCTGGTCGAAAATCTATCGAATCTGATCTGGGCGACACCGCCGAATTGCTCCTTGGCCGAAATTTCGCGCGGACTATAACGATTTAGGATTGATAACTCAATCTGGCCTTTTCGGATGCGCGCCTGATCGTATGGACAGGGCTGTGCGGCGGGCCTATCCTGTTTGCGACATCGACGCGCATCGCCTCTGCGGCGACGCGCTGATTTTTCACGCAAATTCATTGGCGGCCTGCTTGCGTTTCCCCTTTCCGATCATGGTCTGCGACGTTGGCGGCACCAACTTGCGCATAGCGGTCGGACGCGCGCCGGGCGCGACGCCGGAAACCGTTCTGGTCGAGCCCACGGCCGCGCATCGCGGGTTGGAGGCGCCGCTACGGGCGGCCGCCGGAGCGGCGGGCGTCATGCCGCGCGCCGTTCTCGTCTGCGCCGCCGGCCCGGTCGAGGGCCGCCGCGTGCGTCTCACCAACGCCGACTGGGCGATCGAAGGAGACGCGCTCGCCCGCGACCTTGGGCTGGAACAGGGGTTGCTCATCAACGATTTCGAGGCGCAGGCCGTGGCCCTGCCGCATCTGGACGCGACGATGACGCGGGCCATCGGCGCGGGCAAAGCAAAGCCGGGCGCGCCGCTGCTGGCGCTGGGGCCTGGCACGGGACTTGGCGCGGCCTGCCTGCTGTCGGCCGGCGAGCGTTGGGTGGTCGCCACCACCGAGGCGGGCCATGCCGATTTCGGCCCGGCCGATGCGCGCGAGGAAGCCTTCTGGCCGCACCTGGAGCGCGTTGGCGGGCGCGTGACCTTCGAGAGCGTTCTGTCCGGGCCGGGGCTGGCGCGCCTTTACGCGGCGCTGCGCCTTTCGCGCGCCATGCCCGCCAATGGCGCGGACGCCGCGCGGGTCGAGATTCTGGCGCGCAGCGGCGAACCCCTCGCGGGCGAGGCGATCGGCGCGTTCTGGCGGCTGATTGCGCGCTGCGCCGGCGATCTCGCGCTCATCTTTCTCGCGCGCGGCGGCGTGACGCTCGCCGGCGGCGTGCTGCCGCGCCTCGTCGACTGGCTCGATCCGGAAGATTTTCGCACGGCGTTCGAGGCCAAGGCGCCGATGCAGAACCTGCTCGCCGGCATTCCCGTGCGCCTGCTCGTTGCGCCCGAAGCGGTTCTGTCAGGCATGGCCAGGCTTGCGGCCGCGCCGCAGACCTATGCGATCGACTATGCGGCGCGCGCCTGGCGGCCCCTCGCTCCGTAGGTCGTCCTAGAGCGCGTCACATTTTCTCGGAATCGTGTGACGTGCTCTATCATGTTGTTTTCACCGCATATCCTTGTCGCAAAAGTCTGCAGCTTTTGCGGGATATGCTCTAGAGCGTTTCCGCTTTTCATTGAATCATTGCAACGCTCTAACTATTTGATTTTCCGCAATTCCGGACGCAAAACCGGTATCCACTTTTGCTGGAATTGCTCTAAAAACCGACCATCTTAACCCGAAATTTGGAGGCTCAGGCCGCGTTCGGCGTCGGCGAGCGCACGATGATCGAATAGAGCGCGGATGGATCGCGCGTCGAGCGCAGGGTCGCCACGAGGCTCTGGTCGCGCAGCGCGCGGGCGGCGCGCGAGAGTGCGTTCAGATGATCGGCGCCGGCGTTTTCAGGCGCGATCAGCAGGAAGATCAGATCGACGGGAGCATCGTCCAGCGCCTCGAAGTCGATAGCCTTTTCGAGCCGGGCGAAGACCCCGAAAATACGCTCGCATTTGGCGAGCTTGCCGTGCGGGATCGCTATGCCGCCGCCGATGCCGGTCGAGCCCAGACGCTCGCGTTGAATCAGCGCGTCGAGGATTTCGCGCGCTTCGATGCCCGACAGTTCCGCAGCCTTGTCGCTGAGTTCGACGAGCGCCTGCTTTTTGCTGTTGGCTTTCAGCGACGCAACGACGGCGCCGGGGGAAATGAGATCGTTGAGCGACATCATCCGCCTTATCCTGTTCTCGCCATGCGCCCCCGGAGGACACGCCCCGCCGGGATCGCCGAAACGGCGACGCTGTACGCATGCGGCCTAACGCAATCAACCCGCACCAGTTTCCGGCCTGTCCTCAGGCTTGCGCCTTGTCCTCGCCAGCCGGATCGAGCCAACCGATATTGCCGTCGCTGCGGCGATAAATGATATTAACGCGGCCCGAGGCCGCATGGCGGAACGGCAGAACCGTCACGCCGGTCATGTCGAGTTCCATGACGGCGGCCGCTATTGTCATGGCGCCAAGCCGCGTGGTGGTCTCGGCGATCACGGTCGGCGCGAAATCCTGTTCGGCCGGCGCGTCCGTCTCCTCGTCGGGGGCTTCCAGAACATAGCTGGACACTGTCACGCCGCCGGTTTCGGTCCGGTCGTGCTTGCGCTCCTTGAGGCGGCTCTTGTAGCGGCGCAAACGCTTCTCGATACGCTCGGCCGCCTGATCGAAACAGGCGTATGGCTCCTGAGCGCGACCATCGGTCTGTACAGTCACGCCGCTCCTGAGATGAAGCGTGCAATCGGCACGGAAGCCCGAGCCTTCCGGCGCGATGGTGACATGGCCGCTCGGCTCGCCGTCGAAATATTTTCCCACGGCCGCAGCAAGCTTTGTCTGCACATGCGAGCGCAAAGCTTCGCCGATGTTCATGTTCTTGCCCGATACTCGCAACGACATCTTTTCCTCGGTCTGCTTCGGTTTCGTTGTTCAAATGCGCCTTGGTTCAAATACGCCTTGATGTAAATGAGCCCTGTCGGCTGAATGCATTTACTGACTGAAAGCGCCTTACTGACTGAATGTCGCCCGTCTGAATTCCGGCGGGCCAAATCTGGTTCAATAAATTTCGTTCGACAAGTTCCGTTTGGCAGCAGCCGGTTCACGCCATGCGAGGCAAGCAGCAAACCGTTAGAAGCGCGAACGGGCGAAGTCAACCTTCAGCCTCGGCTATTAAAAACTATTTGAAATCAAATATGTGGATATAGGCGATTCGCAACTGCCCCCTCCCCTCCGGCGCCATGCGTCAATGTGCGCTGCAACGCATTGATGTGCGCTGCAACGTCGTGAATTGAGTTGCAGCGCAATCTGGCGTCATGGGCGGCCTGGCGCCCTTGCGTCCCGGCGCCCTTGCGTCCCGGCGCCCTTGCGTCCTTGCGTCCTGGCGCCCTTGCGTCCTGGCGTCCTGGGCGGCCTCATGCGCGCAGCGGCGTTTGCGTCGTCTTCTCGCGGCGGCGTTCGACGGATGAGGGAATGCGCAGGCTTTCCCGATATTTGGCGACGGTGCGCCGGGCGATGTCGATATTGGCGCTCTTGAGCTGCGCGACGATGGCGTCGTCGGACAGAATCGCGTCCGGCGGCTCCTGATCGATCATCTGCTTGATGCGGAACCGCACGGCTTCCGCCGAATGGGCCTCGCCGCCCGTCTGCGCGGCGATGGCGGCGGTGAAGAAATATTTCATCTCGAACAGGCCGCGCGGCGTCGACATGTATTTGTTGGAGGTGACGCGCGACACCGTCGATTCATGCATGCCGATGGCGTCGGCGATGGCGCGCAGGTTCAAGGGGCGCAGATGCTCCACGCCATGGGCGAGAAAGCCGTCCTGCTGGCGCACGATTTCGCTGGCGACCTTGAGGATCGTGCGGGCGCGCTGTTCGAGGCTCTTGGTCAGCCAATTGGCGTTTTGCAGGCAATTGGCCAGAAAGGATCTGTCGGTTTCGTTGACGCGCGCCGCGTTGACCGTCGCCACATAGGCCTGATTGACCAGTACGCGCGGCAGGGCGTCGGAATTCAATTCCACGCGCCAGCCGCCGTCGGAGGCGGCCCGCACCATAACGTCGGGGACGACCGGCTGAAGCGTTTCCGCGCCGAAGACGCGGCCTGGCCTGGGATCGAGGCGCCGGATTTCGGCGGCCATGTCGATAATGTCTTCGTCGTCGACGCCGCACAGCCGCCGCAGCGTTGCGAGTTCGCGCCGGGCAAGCAGCGGCAGATTGGCGACCAGCGCCTGCATGGCGGGATCGTAGCGGTCGCGCTCCTTGAGCTGGATCGCCAGACATTCGGCGAGGTCGCGCGCGCCGACGCCGCTCGGATCGAAGGTCTGGACGATCGCGAGGGCGCGCTCGACCCGCTCGGGCGCGACGCCCAGCCGGTCCGCCGTTTCTGCGAGATCGTCGCGGAAATAACCGGCCTCGTCGAGCGAATCGATCAGCGCGCGCCCGATCATGCGGTCCACGGGATCGTCGACGGCGCAATGCAATTGCTCGGCCAGATGCTCGGCAAGCGTAGGCTTGGCCGTGAGATAGGCTTCGAGATCGGGCGCCTCGCCATCGCCGCCGCCACCGCCCGAGCCTGCCCCGCCTGTCCAGGCGCTGGCGGAAAGACCGGCCTCCTCCGCGCCCGCCGTGGGCGCAGCCGGCGCCGGGGAGCTGTCGGCGTCGAACGTGTTGGAAATTTCGCTGCCGAGATCGGCCGCCAGTTGCGCGCCGTCGACGGCGAGTTCGGCGCGCGCCCAGTCCGGCGCATCCCCGTTCTCGTTGGCGGCCGCTTCGCCGGCTTCGGCGAAACGGTCGATGGCCGGCGCATCCGCCGCCGGGTTCTCGCCTTCCTCGATGCGTTCGAGCAGGGGATTGCGGTCGAGTTCGTCCTGGACGAAGGCGGCAAGTTCGATATGCGAGAATTGCAACAGCTTGATCGCCTGCAACAATTGCGGCGTCATCACCAGGGCCTGGCCCTGCCGCACCATCAACCGCGTGCTTAACGCCATCTCGCCATACTCGTACCCGCGCTCCGGTTCTGGAGCCGTTGCAGCGCGCGCAATAAATTGCGGCCCGCTTCTTGCTTCCCGCATTTTAGCGCATGGCGGCTGGCATGGAAGCGGCGCCCCGGGATTCCGCACGACGGGGTTAAAGGCGCCTTTCGTCTTTAATAAGATACTATTTTTATTGATAAAACTTCTTTGGCCTATTGTCATCGCGCGTGCGTTCAGCCAGCGTGCGCGCAAATTTGTGGCCGGCGGCGTCCCAATGTGGACGACGCCCCGCGTCAAAACGACCTAAGCGCCGCCGAGCCGCGCCTCGATTTCGGCGCGGGTCGGGGCGTCCGCGCCGGCCCGCGTGCAGGAGAGCGCGCCGGCCATATTGGCGAAGGCGAGAATTGCGGCCATCCGCTCTCTTGTGGTTCGCCCGGTTTCGCCCAGAGCGCCGGTTTCGAGGGCGCCGGTTTCGAGGGCGCGCGTCAAAAAAGCGGCTACGAAGGCGTCGCCTGCGCCGACGCTATCGACCACCGACACGGGCAGGCCCGCCCCATGAACCGGCTCGCCCGCGCCAAAAACGCTCGCGCCGGCGGCGGCGCGCGTCAGGACGACGAGGAGACCGTCCATAGACCAGCGCGCGGCTGTTTCATCGGGGTTTTCGCCGGGAAAGAGCCAGGCAAGATCCTCGTCGCTCGCCTTGACGATTTCCACATGCGCGAGCCGCGCGTCCAATAATTCCAGCGTCTTGTCCCGCGAGGGCAGGAGGTTGGGCCGGATGTTCACGTCGAGGCTGCGGGTGGCGGCGCCCTTTGCCGCGACAAGCGCGGCGGCGACCGCCTCGCCCCATGGTCCGGCAAAAGCCGAGAAGGACGAGACATGGAGGTGAGCAGCGCCCGCCAACCAGCCGGCGGGCGGATCGGGCGGGGCATGGGCCGTGTCGGCGAGATGGATCCGGTAGCGCGGGCTTTGCGCCTGCGAGCCGCGCTCCACCAGCGAGAGCGGGCTCGGGCGGTCGTCGCGGGCCACAAGATCGGTGGCCACGCCCGCCTCCGCCAGCGCACGCAGCATGATCTCGCCCTGCTCGTCGCGCGACAGGCGCCCGACGAAGGCCGACGGCGCGCCCAGCCTGCCAAGAGCCAGCGCGACATTATAGGAGGAGCCGCCGGGCACGGGACGCCAGAGACCGCCATCGGCGGGCAGGACATCGACCACGGCCTCGCCCATTGCGTAGATTTTTCGCATGATCTTCCCAAACGCAATTTCTGCGCAACCGGCGGGCCGAGCGCCGGGCGGGACCGCCTCCGCCCGCCTGACGCTCTTTCCTAGAGCGTTTCCACTTTTCATTGAACCATTGCAACGCTCTAACTATTTGATTTTCCGCACTTCCGGACGCACAACCGGTATCCACTTTTGCTGGAACTGCTCTAAAAACGCTTGTGAAATTCCCTTGCCGAAAATCCAGTCTCGCCGGAATCGGCAAAAAGTGGCAAGAGGCTGGCATGACGGCTCCACTCCCCAGTCGCCGGTCGCTTTATGACGCGCGCAGCCCGCAGGTGCGGCGGATCGTGCTTGCCGATTATCGCTCCTATGGCGCGCTCGATCTCGGCATCGACGCCGACGTGGTGGCGCTGACCGGAGAGAACGGCGCCGGCAAGACCAATGGTCTGGAGGCGCTTTCGCTGTTTGCGCCGGGGCGCGGCCTCAGGCGGGCGGAATTTTCCGATTGCGCGCGGGCCGGCGGCGCCGGCGGCTTCGCCGTCTCCATCCTGTTGCGCGACGAGGAAGACGAGAACCGGCTGGGCTCGGGCTTTGCGCCCGGCGGCGACGGCGCCGGCCAGCGCAAATGCCGGATCGACGGCGCGCCCGTGGGATCGCCGCGCGATTTTGCCGAACATCTGCGCATCGTGTGGATGACGCCGGCCATGGACGGGCTTTTCGCGGGCGCTGCCGGCGAGCGCCGGCGCTTTCTCGACCGGCTCGTGCTGACGGTCGACCCCGCGCATGGCGCGCGCGTCAATGCGCTGGAGCGGGCTTTGCGCAACCGCAACCGGCTGCTGGAGACCAGAGCCGAACCCGCCTGGCTCGACGCGACCGAACGCGAGATCGCCGAACTTGGCGTCGCCGTCACCGCCGCACGCCTCGAAACGGTTGCGCGTCTGGCGGCGCTGGTCGCCTCAGAGCGCGACGATTCCTCGCCCTTCCCCTGGGCCGAGATTGCGCTTGCCGGCGAACTGGAGGCGCTGGTCGCCGCCCATTCCGCGCTCGAAGCCGAAGATCGTTTTCGCGCCCTGCTGGCGGCATCGCGCCCGCGCGATGCGGCGGCCGGACGGACGCTTGCCGGCCCACAGGCCAGCGATCTGGTCGTGCGGCACGGCCCCAAGAAAATCGAAGCGCGGGCCTGCTCGACCGGCGAGCAGAAGGCGTTGCTGACCGGGCTCGTGCTGGCCCATGCCCGGCTGGTGGCGACCGTCAGCGGCATGACGCCTCTGGTGCTGCTCGACGAAATCGCGGCGCATTTCGATCCCTTGCGCCGGCGCGCGCTCTACGAGGAACTTGCCCGTCTTGGCGGGCAGGCCTGGCTCACCGGCGCCGATCCCGCAGCCTTCGCCGATCTTGCCGGCCATGCGCAGATCCTGCGCGTGACGCCGGGACGGATCGAGAACTGATCCATGGATGATCCGTTTCTTGCCGGCGATGCCGGCTCCCGGGCCGGACGCCTGCTGAAAAAAGTGTTCGGCTACGAGGATTTCCGGCCCGGGCAGGCCGAGATCATCGCCGCCGTTCTGGCCGGCGGCCCGGTGCTTGCGGTCATGCCGACGGGCTCAGGCAAATCCATGTGCTATCAATTGCCGGCGCTGATCGAGGAGCGCCTGAGCGTGGTGGTCTCGCCGCTGATCGCGCTGATGCGCGATCAGGTCGCGCAATTGCGCGCGCTCGGCGTTTCCGCCGCAACCCTCAATTCCATGAATACGCCGCAGGAGAACGCCGCAGCGCGGCAGGCCATGCGCAATGGCGAATTGCGGCTTCTCTACATTTCGCCGGAACGCCTGATGCTCGACGGACTGCTGGCCGAATTGCGGCAGGCGCGGCCGCAGCGACTGGCGATCGACGAGGCCCATTGCGTCTCCGAATGGGGCCATGATTTCCGGCCCGAATACCGCCAGATCGGCGCAGCCGTCGAGGCGCTGGGCGGCATACAGGCGATAGGCCTGACGGCGACCGCCGACCGGGCGACGCGCGCCGATATCGCGCAACGCCTGTTCGCCGCGCCGCCGCAGGTTTTCCTGCACAGTTTCGACCGGCCCAACATCGAGCTGAATTTTGCCGCCAAGGATCAGCCACGCCGCCAATTGGCGCGTTTTCTCGACCGCCACCGCGGGCAAAGCGGCATCGTCTATTGCTCATCGCGCGACCGGACGGAGCGGCTTGCCGCCTATTTCGAGGAGCAGGGCCATCAGGCGGTCGCCTATCACGCAGGCCTCGACCAGGGCGTGCGCAACCGCAATCAGGACCGTTTTCTGCAGGAAGACGGAATTGTCGTTGCGGCCACCGTCGCCTTCGGCATGGGCGTCAACAAGCCGGACGTGCGCTTTGTCGCCCATGCCGACATACCGTCTTCGGTCGAGGCCTATTATCAGGAGATCGGGCGGGCGGGCCGCGACGGCCTGCCGGCCGATACGCTGACGCTCTACGGTCTCGACGACATGGCTTTCCGTCGCCGCCAGATCGACCGGAAGGATCTGAGCGACGAGCGCCGGCGCATCGAGCACACGCGCTTTTCGGCGCTCGCCATGCTGTGCGAGGCGCCGACATGCCGGCGCCAGGCGCTGCTTGCCTATTTCGACGAGAAATCGGCGCCCTGCGGGCGCTGCGACGTCTGTCTGGGGCGCATCGGCGTCTACGACGGGACGGTCGAGGCGCAAAAGGCCCTGTCGGCGGTCTGGCGCACCGGCCAGAGGTTTGGCGCGGCCTATCTCTCGGATGTCTTGCGGGGCGAAGCGAGCGGGGCGATCCGCCGCAACGGCCACGATTCGATCAAGACCTTCGGCGTGGGCGCGGATCGCTCGAAACAGGAATGGTCCTCCATTCTGCGCCAATTGTTCGCCGCCGGCGCGCTCGAGACCGCCAGCAACGAGCACGGCGGCTTCGCGCTGACCGGCAGGGGCGAGGAGATTTTGCGCGGGCAGACGCCGGTCAGGCTGCGCAGCGATCCCCTTGCGTCGCACGAACCTCGCGCAAGACGCGGGCGCGGCTCGGCGGCGCCGGACGGACAGGACGAGCCCGTGCTGCGCGCGCTCAAGCGCAAGCGGCTGGAGCTTGCGCGGGCGGAAGGGACGCCCGCCTTCGTCATCTTCCCCGACCGCACGCTGATCGACATGGCCGAACGCCGGCCTTCCACGCGCGCGGAAATGCTCGATGTGCACGGGGTGGGCGAACGCAAGTTCGCCCGTTACGGCGAAGCCTTTCTGGAGGCGCTGGCGGAGGCCATGCGCGCCGGTTGATTTTTTCTTTTTAATTCAGTTTGTTCGTGCATATTTCAAAACCATCCGCCCCGGTCCGGGCTTCGGCGGCCAGGCCAAGGATTTTCCTGCATTTTTCCGGCGAGTGGGCTAGAGTGGCGACACCGAATCAAGAGGCCCTGCGCGGTCTCCGACCAAGCGAAAAAATGAGCGAAAACGAAGGCGCGAACGGCCAGCCGGAAAATGGCCGCCCGAATGGCGGCGATTATGGAGCCGAGTCGATCAAGGTGCTGCGCGGCCTCGACGCCGTGCGCAAACGCCCGGGCATGTATATAGGCGACACCCACGACGGCTCCGGCCTGCATCACATGATCTACGAGGTCGTCGACAATGCGATCGACGAGACGCTTGCAGGTTACGCCTCGCTTGTGACGGTCACGCTCAACGCCGACGGCTCCTGCACGGTCTCCGACAACGGGCGCGGCATCCCGACCGACATTCATCCCGAAGAAGGCGTATCGGCGGCCGAGGTCATCATGACCCAATTGCACGCCGGCGGAAAATTCGACCAGAATTCCTACAAGGTTTCCGGCGGTCTGCACGGCGTCGGCGTTTCCGTGGTCAATGCGCTCTCGACCTCGCTGAAGCTCGAAATCTGGCGCGACGGCAAGGCGCATTTCATCGAATTCGCACATGGCGATGCGGTGGCGCCGCTGGTCGAACAGGGGGTAGCGCCCGAGGTCGACGGCGCGCCCAAGCGCGGCACGCAGGTGACATTCCTGCCGAGCCCCGACACCTTCACCATGGTCGAGTTCGATTATGCGACCATCGAACACCGCCTGCGCGAACTCGCCTTCCTCAATTCCGGCGTGCGCATCGTTCTGACGGACGCGCGCCATAGCGAAATCAAGCGCGAGGAATTGCATTACGAGGGCGGACTCGAAGCCTTCGTGCGCTATCTCGACCGCGCCAAGAAGCCGCTGATCGACACGCCGATCATCATGCGCGGCGAGCGCGACGGCATTACGCTCGAATGCGCCTTGTGGTGGAACGACAGCTATCACGAGAATGTTCTGGTCTTCACCAACAACATTCCGCAGCGCGACGGCGGCACGCATCTGGCGGGTTTTCGCGGCGCGCTGACGCGGCAGGTGACGGGCTATGCCGATTCCTCCGGCCTCACCAAGCGCGAGAAGGTCGATCTGACCGGCGACGATTGCCGCGAGGGCCTGACATGCGTCGTCTCCGTCAAAGTGCCCGATCCGAAATTTTCCTCGCAGACGAAGGACAAGCTCGTCTCCTCGGAAGTGCGGCCCGTCGTCGAGGGCATTGTCAACGAGACGCTTGGCCAATGGCTTGAAGAACATCCCCAGGAGGCAAAGACCGTCGTCGGCAAGGTGGTGGAGGCCGCCGCCGCCCGCGAAGCCGCGCGAAAAGCGCGCGAGCTGACGCGCCGCAAGGGCGCCCTCGATGTCGCCAACCTGCCGGGCAAGCTCGCCGATTGTCAGGAGCGCGATCCCGCCAAGGCGGAAATCTTCATCGTCGAGGGCGATTCCGCAGGCGGCACCGCCAAGCAGGGCCGCAATCGCGAGTTTCAGGCCGTGCTGCCGTTGCGCGGCAAGATTTTGAACGTCGAGCGCGCGCGTTTCGACAAGATGCTGTCGTCGGAGCAGATCGGCACGCTGATAACGGCGCTCGGCGCGGGCGTGGGGCGCGACGAATTCAACCCCGACAAGCTGCGCTATCACAAGATCATCATCATGACCGACGCAGACGTCGACGGCGCGCATATCCGCACGCTGATCCTGACGTTCTTCTACCGGCAGATGCCCGAGATCATCGAGCGCGGCCACCTCTACATCGCCCAGGCGCCGCTCTACAAAGTAACGAAGGGCAAGTCCTCGCAATATCTGAAGGACGAGCGCGCGCTCGAGGATTACCTCATCGACAGCCTGCTCGACGGCGCAGTGCTGCGGCTGGCCAGCGGCGAAGAACGCGCCAGCGCCGATCTTCGCGCAGCGCTCGAGGATGCGCGCTCCTTCCGTCAGATTCTCAACGCCCTGCATTCGCGCTACGACCGGAAGGTGGTGGAGCAGGCGGCCGTGGCCGGCGCGCTGAAACCCGTGCCGCGCGACGACGCTCAGGCGGCGGCGCTCGCAAACGACGTCGCCGGACGGCTCGACCGCAACGCCGACGAGACCGAGCGCGGCTGGATCGGCGCGGTCGAGAACGGCGGCTATGTCTTCCGCCGCACATTACGCGGCGTCACGCAGGCGGCAACGCTCGACGCCGCGCTTCTCTCGTCGAGCGAGGCGCGCAAGCTCGACGAGAAATCCGCGCCCTTGCGCGATATTTTCGCAGCGCCCGCAAGGCTCGTCCGGCGCGCCGACGAAAACCTTCTCGACGGCCCCGTGGCGCTCTACGACGCCATGAGCGCGCAGGGACGCAAGGGTCTGACGATCCAGCGTTACAAGGGCCTTGGCGAGATGAACGCCGACCAATTGTGGGAGACGACGCTCGACCGCGATGCGCGCTCTCTCCTGCAAGTGAAGGTGCGCGAGGGCGACGACGCCGACGATGTTTTCGTCAAGCTGATGGGCGATGTCGTGGAGCCGCGCCGCGAATTCATCCAGGACAATGCGCTGAGCGTCGCCAATCTGGACGTATGATGCGTCGGCGGTTGCGGGCCGCCTGCGCCTTTCGCAAAATCGCAGCCGGAGGGCGCCGGCGCGCCCCTGCGCCACTCATTTCTTTTTCGCTTTTCGCGCAGCGTTCTCTTTGAGAAAATGTTCCATCAGGCGCGCGGGCTCGTCGCTTTCATAGGAACGCGCGAAAGTGTCGATGCCGGTGGCGATGGCCTGCGGCAAGGGCTGCGTCTCCCAGCGGGTGATAAGTTCTTTCTGGAGGCGGATGGCGTTCGGCCCGCAGGCGAGAATGGACTGGACGATCTTGTCGACCTCGGCGTCGAGGGCGGCGTCGGGGACGATCCGTTCGAGAAATCCCCAATCCGCGCATTCGGCGGCCGAATAGGTGTCGCCCAATAAAAGCAGTTCGCGCGTACGCCCCCAGCCGACGAGCTGCGGCAGCACCGCCGCCTCGACGACAGAGGGAATGCCCAGCTTGACTTCCGGCATGCCGTAGCGCGCGCCAACCGAGGAAACGCGCATGTCGCAGGCTGCCGCCAGCTCCATGCCCGCGCCGTAGCAATGACCATTCACGCGCGCAATCACCGGGACGGGACATCTGCGCACCACCGCACAGCAGCCATGCACGCGCGTAATGAACGCGCGCGCCTTCGCTGCGTCGAGACCGGCCATTTCCGAGATGTCGGCGCCGCCGACGAAGGCGCGCCCGCCCGCGCCCGTCACCACGACGACACGGGTTTTCGGGTCGGCGGCGCAGCGCTCGATAGCCGCGACAAAGGCCGCCATTACAGGAGAACTGAGAGCGTTGAGCTTGGCGGAATTGTCGATTGTCACGCGCGCGACGGCGCCGTCCCGGGACAGGTCCGTCGTCACGCCCGCTTTCGTCTGGCTGTTCACCTTGTTTTCCTCGTCGCATTTGAAATCGGCGCGCAATGATGGCTACAAAGAACGCTGCGGTCGAGATAGACGAAAAAATCTCCGCGGCAAATTTCGGAAGGGCCGTCGAACGGCCAGGAGGGCATATGAAGCTCAAGGGCAGGATCGTCGTCGTCACGGGCGGCGCAGATGGCATCGGCAAGGGCCTGTGCGAGCGTTTCGCCGCCGAGGGCGCGAAAAAGGTCGTGGTTCTCGACCGTAATGGCGCGGGCGCCAGGGCGGTCGCCGATGCGATCGGCGGCATCGCCTTTGAATGCGACGTGTCGAAGGAAGATCGGGTGCGCGCGATTGTCGACGAGGTCGAAAAGACCATCGGCCCGATTTCGCTGTTCTGCTCCAACGCCGGCATCGGCGGCTTCGGCGGCAAGCCAGACGACGCCACCTCGCAATCCAATGCGCAATGGCAGCTCGGCTGGGAAGTGAATGTCATGGCGCAGGTCTATGCCGCGCGCGCCTGCCTGCCTTACATGATTCCCCGCGGCGAGGGTTATTTCGTCAATACGGCGTCGGCTGCGGGCCTGCTCAACCAGATCGGCAACGCCTGCTATGGCGTGACGAAGCACGCAGCCGTCGGCTTCGCCGAAATTCTCGCCATCACCCACCGCGACCAGGGCAGTCGCGTTTCCGTCCTGTGCCCGCAGGCGGTCGACACGCCGCTGTTGCGCAGCGCGGGCGAGGGATCGCAGAACGTCGACGGCGTGCTGAGCCCGGCGCAGGTCGCCGACGATGTCGTCAAAGCGGTCGAAGAAGAACGTTTTGAAATTCTCCCCCATCCGCAGGTGCTCGATTACATGCGCAAGAAAACGGCCGATTATTCGCGCTGGATCGGCGGCATGGCGAAATTGCAACGCTCCTTGTCCCAAAAGAAGTGAGCCTCGCGCGCCAGCCGCGCTGGAGCGATCTCGACGAGCGCCGCGCTTCGATCGTGAGCTCGGCGATGATCGCTATCGGGCCTCTCAGTCTTGCGTTGTATACGCCCGCGCTGCCGACCCTGGTGGCTGCGTTCGATACGACGCAAGGCGCCGTCAAACTCAGCCTGACGATCTATTTTCTCGGCTTCTGTCTCGCCCAGCTCGTATGCGGGCCCTTGTCCGACGCCTATGGGCGCCGGCCCGTGGCGCTTTCTTTTTTCCTCGTCTATTTCACCGGCTCCATTGTCGATCTTTTTGCGCCGACGATTGAAATTCTTCAGGCCGGCCGCCTGTTGCAGGGCATAGGGGCCGCAGCGGGCGTGGCCACATCGCGCGCGCTGGTGCGCGACCTCTTCGTCGGCCAGGCGTCCGCGCGCATCATGAACCGCATCGGCCTTTTCGTCGGCCTCGTGCCGGCGCTGTCGCCGGCGCTCGGCGGCCTGCTTCTGACGGTTGCGCACTGGCGCTCGATATTTCTGCTGATGTTCGTCTACGCAATCATGGTCGTCGTCATGGTGTGGATATACCTGCCCGAGACCAACAGCGCGCCCGACCGCGCGCATGCGCGCCCGCTTCGCATCTTCAGGAACTACAGTCTTCTGGTCCGGGACCGCCGTTTCGTCGCGCCGTCGGCCCTGATGGCGCTGGCGCTGGGCGGCGTCTACACGATGCCCACGCTCCTGCCTTTCGTGCTGATCGACCGGCTCGGACTCACGCCTCTGGAATATGCCTTCGTGGTGCTGGCGCAGACCGCCGCCATGCTGGTCGGCAATGTCATCGTCGGGCGCCTGCTGCGGCGGATCAGCGCGCGAAACCTCGTGCCGGTCGGCATTGTCATCATCGTTGCGGCGGGCGCAGGCTTTGCCGCCGTCCGCCTGCTTGCCGCCCCCAATGTTGCATCCTTCGCCATTCCCGGCGCGATCTGGGCTTTCGCCATTCCCTTCGTCACGCCGGGCACAATGACGACGGCGCTCTCGCATTTTCCGAAAATCGCAGGGGCGGCGGCGGCGCTGCTCGGCTTCATGCAGATGGGCGGCGGCCTGATAGGCTCGGCGGTTGCTGCCGCCGCATTTGTCGATCCCGTCGCTGCGGTCGATACTCTGCTGCCGGCGATTTCCCTTTTGGCGGGCCTGTCCTATTTCTTTCTCAGCCCGCCCTCGCCGGCGGAAATCGGAAATTGAAGAAAAAGTCTTGCCCCTCGTTGCGATCCTGATACCTTTTTGTCGGACAATAAGCAGTCAGCCATCGAGCCCGGCGCAATATCCGCTTTTTATCGCCATCCTTCGTCACTCTAAAGACGCCTCCTGAGAGCCGTCATCCAAAAGAAAGAGGAAGCCCGTGGATTTCTCCTTTACCGCTCGCGAAACCGAATGGCGCGATCGCGTCGTCGCCTTCATGAACAAGCACGTCTATCCGGCGGTCCCCGTCTATGACTCGCAACTGGAAGGTTTTGGCGCCAACCGCTGGCAGGTCGTGCCGGTGCTGGAGGAACTGAAGGCCAAGGCTAAAGCCGAGGGCCTGTGGAACCTCTTCCTTGCCCCGAACCCCGAACACGACACGGACGAATATCAGGGCGCCGGCCTCACCAATCTCGAATACGCCATGTGCTCCGAGCATATGGGCAAGGTTCAGTTCGGCTCCGAGGTCTTCAACTGTTCCGCGCCCGACACGGGCAATATGGAAGTGCTGCACCGCTACGGCACGAAGAAGCAGAAGGACCAATGGCTGCGTCCGCTGATGGCCGGCGAGATCCGCTCCGTCTTCTTCATGACCGAGCCGGCGGTCGCCTCCTCCGACGCGACGAACATCGAGACCTCGATCAAGCGGGATGGCGATCACTATGTCATCAACGGCCGCAAGTGGTGGTCGTCCGGCGCCGGCGATCCGCGCTGCAAGATCGGCATTCTCATGGGCAAGACGGATACATCGAAGCCGCGTCACGAGCAGCAGTCCCAGATCCTGGTTCCGCTCGACACGCCCGGCGTGAAGATCGTGCGCATGCTGCCGGTCTTCGGCTTCGACGATGCGCCGCATGGCCATGCCGAAGTGATCTTCGACAATGTGCGCGTGCCCGCCGAAAATCTCATCCTCGGCGAAGGTCGCGGCTTCGAGATCGCGCAGGGCCGGCTCGGCCCCGGGCGCATCCATCACTGCATGCGCACCATCGGCGTCGCCGAGGCCGCGCTCGAGAAGATGGTCAAGCGTCTCCAGAGCCGCGTCGCCTTCGGCAAGAAGGTCTCGGAACAATCGGTGTGGGAGCAGCGCATCGCGGAAGCGCGCACCGACATCGAAATGACGCGCCTGCTGACGCTGAAGGCGGCCGACATGATGGACAAGGTCGGCAACAAGCACGCCAAGCTCGAGATCGCGATGATCAAGGTCGCGGGGCCCCGTATCGCGCTCAAGATCATCGACGACGCCATCCAGGCGCATGGCGGCGGCGGCGTGACCACCGACTTCGGTCTCGCCAAGGCCTACGCCGGCATCCGCTCGCTGCGGATCGCCGACGGCCCGGACGAGGTTCACAACCGGCAGATCGCGCTGATGGAAATGCGCAAGTACACCAACCGCGAAGTGAAGAACTGATGGCGGGCGCGTCGGCATCCACCGACGACGTTTTCGGTGGAACGAAGCCGGTCGAGGAGCGCCATCGTTTCGACGAGGCGCGCCTTGGCGCCTGGATGAAGGAGAATGTCAGCGGCTTTACGGGGCCGCTGACCGTTTCCCAGTTCAAGGGCGGCCAATCGAACCCGAGCTTCCGGCTGGATACGCCCGGCCATTCTTACGTTCTGCGGCGCAAGCCGCTTGGCAAGCTGCTGCCGTCCGCGCATGCGGTCGACCGCGAATTCAAGGTCATTTCGGCCTTGCATCCGCAAGGCTTTCCGGTCGCAAAGCCATGGGCCCTGTGCACCGACGATTCCGTGCTCGGCTCATACTTCTACATCATGGACAACGTGGAAGGGCGCATCTTCTGGAACGGCACGCTGCCGGATGCGAGCCCCGAAGAACGGGCGAAAATCTACGAAGCCGAAATCTCCACCCTGGCGCGCCTGCACAATTACGATCCACAGAAGATCGGCCTTTCCGACTTCGGCAGACCCGGCAATTATTTCGAGCGCCAGATCAGCCGCTGGACCAAGCAATACAAAGCGTCCGAGACACGCCATATCGACGAGGTAGAACGCCTGATCGAATGGCTGCCGCGCACCGTTCCGCAGCAGGAGCGCATATCGGTCGTCCACGGCGATTATCGCATCGACAACATGATCTTCCAGCCTGCGCAACCGCAAGTCGCGGCCGTGCTCGACTGGGAATTGTCGACGCTTGGCGATCCCCTGGCCGATTTCACCTATTTCCTGTCGCACTGGGTGATGCCGCCCGAGGGGCGCAGCGGACTGTCGGGGCTCGATCTCAAGGCGCTCGGCATTCCCTCGATGGAGGAGGCGGTCGCGCTTTACTGCAAGATCACCAATCGCGCGGGACTGCCGGATCTCAACTGGTATTTCGCTTACAACACGTTCCGCCTCGCCTGTATCACGCAGGGCATTGCTGGGCGTGTGCGCGACGGAACGGCGGCAAGCGCGCGGGCGAAGGAAGCCGGCACGCGCACCGAGCCGCTCGCCAAAATGTCCTGGAGCTTTGCACAGAAGGCGGGCGCCTGAAGCGCCTGCTTTATTCGCGCCGCAAGAAGACAGGCCGGAGCCTGCCCGCACAAACGACAAGAGGAAACGCCCCACATGGAATTATTCGATCTCACCGGCAAGACCGCCATCATCACCGGGTCTTCCCGCGGCATTGGCAAGGCCATTGCCGAACGCATGGCCGAGCATGGCGCGCGCGTGGTCATTTCCTCGCGCAAGGCGGCGCCCTGCAACGAGGTGGCGGACGCGATCAACGCCAAATACGGCAAGGGCCGCGCCATAGCCATTCCCGCCAACATTTCCTCCAAGGATGAATTACAGCGCCTGGTCGACGAGACGCGCACGGCCTTCGGCCAGATCGACATTCTCGTATGCAACGCCGCCGCCAATCCCTATTACGGGCCTCTGGCGCAGATCCCCGACGACGCCTTCCGCAAGATTCTCGAAAACAACATCGTCGCCAACAACTGGCTGATCTCGATGGTCGTGCCGGAAATGCGCGCGCGCAAGGACGGTTCGATCACGATCGTATCATCCATCGGCGGACTGCGCGGCTCGCCCGTCATCGGCGCCTATTGCATTTCCAAAGCCGCCGACATGCAGCTTGCCCGCAATCTCGCGGTCGAATACGGTTCTGACAATGTACGTGTGAATTGCATTGCGCCGGGTCTCATCAAGACGGATTTCGCCAAGGCGCTGTGGGACGATCCCGAGACGCTCAAGCGCTCGACGGCAGGCGCCGCGCTCAAGCGTATCGGCGATCCCGACGAGATCGCGGGCTGTGCGGTTTTTCTCGCCGGCAAGGCGGGCGCATTCGTCACGGGGCAGAATTTCGTCGTGGACGGCGGTGCGACGATCTGAGGATGCAGCAAGGAATAGATTATGGCGCAAGAGGTTCCAGCCGGCTGGCCCGCTGTTTCGCTTGAGCGCGCGCACGAACTTCTGACAGCGCCCGGCGCGCCTTTTGAAATGGCCGAAACTTCCATACGCGGACATTCGTCGCGCGTATGGAAGAATGCCCCGCCCACATTGCGCGACGTGTTCCTTGCCGGACGCGCCTTCGGCGATCGCGTCTTTCTGGTGCACGAGGACGAGCGCGTCACCTTCGAGGGGTTTTCGCGCGCTGCGATCACGATGGCGCACTGGTTGCGCAAGCAGGGCGTAAAGAAAGGCGACCGCGTCGCCATTCTCATGCGCAATCTGCCGGAATGGCCGGTCTCCTATTTCGCCGCCCTTCTCGTCGGCGCCATAGCCACGCCGCTCAACGGATGGTGGAGCGGCGAGGAGCTTGTTTACGGCCTTCAGGATTCCGGCGCCCGCATATTGATCGCAGATGCGGAGCGGTACGCGCGCATCGCCGAACATCGCGCGCAATGCCCCGGCATCGAGCGCGTGGTCGTCACGCGCGCCGAAAGAGGCCAGCCGGACGGAACCTTCGCCTTTTCGTCGATTGTCGGCGCACCCGGGACATGGAGCGATCTGCCCGACATGCCCCTGCCCGAGGTCGCGCTCGAACCGGAAGACGACGCCTCCATCCTCTACACATCGGGCACGACCGGCAGTTCCAAGGGCGCGATCCAGACGCATCGCAATTCAACCTGCGCTATCCTGGCCGCGCAATTTGCCGCCGCGCGCAATTTCATACGCCGCGGCGAGCCGCTCCCCGCGCCCGACCCGAATATCCTGCGCGCCACGCTGATCGCCGTCCCCTTCTTCCATACGACCGGGGCGCACGCGATCCTGTGTCCCTCACTCGTCGCCGGCGCGAAGATCGTGATGATGCGCCGCTTCGATCCCGTGCGCGCGATGCAATTGATCGAACGCGAGCGCGTGACGTCGGCGGGCGGCGTGCCGACCATCGCCTGGCAGATCATCGAACATCCGGATCGCCCGAAATACGACCTGTCCTCGCTCGAGGCCATCTCCTATGGCGGCGCGCCGGCCTCCAGCGAACTCGTGCGCCGTATTGTCGAGATATTTCCGAAGTCGGCGCCCGGCATCGGCTGGGGCATGACGGAGACGACATCGACCTTTACCTCGAACAGCGCCGAGGATTACCGCAATCGCCCCGAAAGCGCCGGACCGTGCATTCCCGTGTGCGACATGAAGGTCGTCGACGACGCCGGCAGGACGCTCGAGCCCGGCGTGGCGGGCGAATTGTGGGTGCGCGGTCCCAATGTCGTGCGCGGCTATTGGAAAAAACCCGAGGCGACCGCCAAGGCGTTCGAGGGCGACTGGCTGAAGACCGGCGATATCGCGAAGATCGACGCGGAAGGCTTCGTCTATATCGTCGACCGCAAGAAAGACATTGTCATCCGTGGCGGCGAGAACATCTATTGCATCGAGGTGGAGGAGGTTTTGTACCGCCACCCGGCGATCATGGACGCTGCCCTCATCGGCCTGCCGCACCGCACGCTCGGCGAGGAGCCGGCGGCCGTCGTCACCCTCAAGCCCGGCATGAGCGTCAGCGAGGACGAATTGCGCGCCGTCGTCGGCGAACATCTGGCCGCCTTCAAGACGCCGGTGCGCATAGCGTTTTCCGGCGAGCCGCTGCCGCGCAACGCGCCGGGCAAGATCATGAAGCCGCAATTGCGCGCGCTGTTCGACTGAAACCCGCGCCCGCCCGATTGCCCAACCCGGCTGCCTCCGCCGCGCCGGGTTTTTGCCGCCCGGCTTTGGCTCCCCGATATCCCCCAACGTAGGTCTTGCATTCCTTATTTTTTGAAATACCCTTCATTTATGCCGTCTCAGACGGGATAAATGATGTTTTAAACAGGAGATTTATTGCGCCATGATAACCGCCGCCCAGCTTCGCGCGGCGCGGGCGCTTGCCGGTCTCGACCAGCGGGCGCTTGCGGAATTGTGCGGCCTGTCCTTGCCGACCATTCAGCGCATGGAGGCGAGCGACGGCGTTATCAGAGGCAATGTCGATTCGCTCACCAAGCTCGTCGGCGCGCTCGATGCGATCGGCATCGAACTCATCGGCGACAATGCGCCGAGCCATGGACTGGGCCGGGGCGTGCGCCACAAGGAGCGCATCCCGCCCTCGCCGTCTGCGGGAGCCGATTGAACATGCCGCTCGCGCTCGCCCTCTGGTGCCTTGTCGCCCTGGCGGGCGTGAGCGCGAGCGCGATTGTCCTGCTCACGATCGCCCCGCGCAAGTCGCCGCATGCGACGCGCCTCGTCTATGGCGCGACCTGCATCGTCGCCGTTATGCTCGCAACCGCAGCGCTTGCCCATCTCGTCGCCATGCCGGGCGAAGTGACGCGCGAGGTTCTGCCGCTCGGCCTGCCGTGGATCGGCGCGCGCTTCAAACTCGATGCGCTCTCCTCGTTCTTCCTGTTCACGATCGACACGGGCGCGGCCATCGCCTCGATCTACGCCATCGGCTACGGCGCGCACGAGAAAGCGCCGGCGCGCGTCCTGCCTTTCTTTCCGGCCTTCGTCGCCGGCATGAATTGCGTCGTTCTCGCAGACGACGCTTTCAGCTTCCTCGTTGCGTGGGAGTTCATGTCGCTCGCCTCCTGGGCGATGGTGCTGGCCGACCACGAGAACGCGGACAACAGGCGCGCTGCTTACGTTTACATTCTGATGGCGAGCTTTGGCGCGAGCATGCTGCTTCTGGCGTTCGGCGTGCTCGGCGGCGCCTCCGGCGCCTATGATTTTGCAAGCATAGCCAGAGCGCAGCCGACGGCGGCCGCCGCAACGCTCGTTTTGATCCTCGCGCTGCTCGGCGCCGGATCGAAAGCCGGCCTCGCGCCGCTGCACGTATGGCTGCCGCTCGCCCATCCCGCCGCGCCCAGCCATGTGTCCGCGCTGATGAGCGCCGTCATGACCAAGGTCGCCGTCTACGCCTTCATCCGCATCGTCTTCGATCTCGTTGGCGCGCCCGCGATCTGGTGGGGCGCGGCGGTCATGATCCTGGGCGCGGGCAGCGCCGTGCTCGGCGTTCTTTTTGCGGCGGTCGAGCGCGATCTCAAGCGCCTGCTCGCCTATTCGACAATCGAGAATATCGGCGTCGTCTTTGCCGGCCTCGGGCTGGCGCTGGTCTTCAAGGCCAATGGCTTTGCCCCGGCCGCAGCCGTGGCGTTCATCGCCGCGCTGCTCCACGTCTTCAATCATTCCCTGTTCAAGAGCCTTCTGTTTTTCGGCGCGGGCGCAGTGCTCGGCGCAACCGGCCAGCGCGATATCGAGCAATTGGGCGGCCTCATTCACCGCATGCCGAAATCCTCTTTCGCCATGCTCGGCGCCTGCATGGCGATTTCGGCGCTGCCGCCGCTCAACGGTTTCGTTTCCGAATGGCTGCTGTTCCAGGCCGTGCTCGTCAGTCCCATCCTGCCGCAATGGGGTCTGAAACTGGCGACGCCGGCGGTCGGCGCGGCGCTTGCGCTCTCAGCTGCGCTATGCGCCGCCGCTTTCGTCCGCATGTTCGGCATCGTCTATCTCGGCCGGCCGCGCTCGGAAGCTGCGGCATCCGCCAGGGAAACGGATTCATGGTCGCTTGCCGCCATGTTCTTGTTGCTTGCGCTCTGTCTCGTAATGGGCGTTGCGCCGGGCTATCTGATCGACGCCCTGGCGCCGGTCGCGCATGCGCTTGTAGGCGGACGCATGCCCGATCAGTCGGCGTTCGCCTTTCTCACCATTTCGCCCATCGTCGAGAGCCGCTCGTCCTATAACGGCATGCTGGTGTTCGGCTTCATTACGGTCTCGACGCTGGTCGCAATCCAGATCATTCACCGCTTCGGCTCCGATATCGTGCGGCGCGGGCCTGCCTGGGATTGCGGCTTCCCCGACTCAAATCCGATCACGCAATACAGCGCGTCGAGCTTTGCGCAGCCGATCCGGCGCGTCTTCGCCAATGTCGCCTTCGGCGTGCGCGAAAAAGTCGACATGCCCGCGCCCGGCGATTTGCGCGCGGCGCGCATGGATATAGAGATAGAAGACCGCATCTGGACGCGAGCCTATGCGCCGCTCGGGCAGACGGTCTCCTGGATCGCCACGACCATCAACCGTCTCCAGCAATTGACGATAAGAGGCTATCTCAGTCTGGTGTTCGGCATGCTCGTGCTGCTGCTCGTGTGGGTGGCGGCATGGCGCTGACCTTTGCAACCGTATCGGCGCTTGCCACACAGGGCGCGCAAATGCTGCTCGTGCTCGGCCTTGCGCCTCTGCTTGTCGGCTTCACGCGAAAAGTGCGCGCGCGTCTCCTGCGCCGCGCCGGACCGCCATTGCTGCAACCCTACCGCGACCTTGCCAAGCTGATGCGCAAGGAAGCGGTTGTCGCGGAAAACGCATCCTGGCTGTTTCGCGCCGCGCCCTACATGGTTTTCGTTGCGACATGGGTGGCGGCGGCGCTGGTTCCGACCTTTGCGACGGGCCTTACTTTTTCATGGACTGCGGACCTCATCGCAATCACTGCGCTTCTGGGAAGCGCGCGTTTCTTTCTGGCGCTTGTCGGCATGGACATAGGCACGAGCTTCGGCGCCATCGGCTCCAGCCGCGAGACCATGTTCGCAACGCTCGCCGAACCCGCGATGATCATGATCGTATTCACCGTCGCGCTGGTGGCGGGCTCGACGCAATTGTCGAGCGTCGTCGCTTTCATGCTGTCGAACGCATCCTTGCGCGTTTCTCTCGGGCTTGCCGTAGTCGGCCTGATGATCGTCGCCATCGCCGAGAACGGGCGCATCCCCGTCGACAATCCTTCGACCCATCTCGAACTCACCATGGTTCACGAGGCGATGATCCTCGAATATTCGGGCCGGCATCTGGCTGTCATCGAACTGGCGGCGGCGCTCAAACTCCTGCTCTACATTTCGATGATCGCCTGCATTTTCGCTCCGCTTGGCCTTGCGAGCGCAGGCGCCGGGCCGCAGGCCATCGCAATCGGAATCGCCGCCTATCTCGTCAAGCTCGCAATCGGGGCGACGCTTCTGTCGGTGTTTGAGACAACCATCGCCAAGATGCGGGTGTTTCGCGTGCCGGAGTTTCTGGGCGCAGCGCTCATGCTCGGGTTCCTCGGCGTGCTCCTGCTGTTCGTGTCGCGGGGCATGTGATGAACCATCTGGCCTTCGACATTGCGCATCTTCTGGCGGGCGGCCTCGTTCTCGTCAGCCTTCTGATGCTCTATCAGGACCGGCTTTCCGCGCTCATCCGCATTTTCGCCCTGCACGCCGTCGTGCTCTCGGCCTCCGTCGCCTGGCAGGCGATCACGCAACATGCCCCGCACCTCTATGTGACGGCGGCGATCGCTTTCGCGTTCAAGGCGATCGTGGTGCCGCTGGCGCTGCAACGCATTGTGGTGAAACTCGGCGTGCACCGCGAGATCGAGGTCATCGGCGGCATTGGGGTCACCATGCTGTTTGCGATGGCGCTGGTCGCCCTGTCGCTTGCCGTCATGCTGCCTGCTGCGGCGACCGCCACCGCCAACCCGCTGGCGCGCGAGGATCTCGCCTTTGCGCTTGCCGTGGTGCTGCTTGGCCTGCTGATGATGGCGACGCGACGCAATGCGGTCACGCAGGTCATCGGCTTCATGTCGCTTGAAAACGGTCTCATTCTCGCAGCCGCCGGCGCCAGGGGAATGCCGCTCGTCGTCGAGATAAGCGTCGCCTTTTCGGTGCTCGTCGCGCTCATCGTGATCGGCGTCTTTCTGTTCGGCATTAACGCGCGTTTCGATTCCATCGATATCGGCGTCATCGATCACGGACGCGGAGAGCGTCCATGATCTTGAGCCCCACGCAGGCCGTCGCCCTCCTTCTCGAAATTCCGGCGTTCTCGGCTGTCGTTTTGCTTGCATTGCCCGGCTATGTGTGGCCGGCGCGGCTCAATGCATTCGCCTGCGCGCTCACTTTCGCCTGCTCGCTCGCATTGGTTTCGGGCCGCACGCAGATTTCAGGCTATCTGTTCGTCGACGATCTCAACGCCGTCTTTCTGGTGCTGACGACATTCGTGGGCATGACCACCGCCGCCTACAGCGCAAGCTATCTCGGCTTCGAGATCGCTTCCGAAAAACTCAAGCTGAAATATGCGCGTTTCTATCACGCCATGTATCAGGCGATGATGTTTGCGATGAACCTCGCCCTGCTCGCCGACAATATCGGCCTGATCTGGGTGGCGGTGGAACTGGCGACGCTGACCAGCGTGCTGATGGTGGGCATCTATCGGACGAGCGCGGCGCTGGAGGCGGCGTGGAAATATTTCAGTCTCGGCAGCGTCGGCATTGCACTTGCGCTGTTTGGCACGATCCTCGTCTATCTCGCGGCGCAGCCCATTGTCGGCGAGGGCGCCGACGCCATGGTCTGGTCCATTCTCGTCACGCGGGCTTCGGAGTTCAGTCCCGACCTGCTCAATGTCGCCTTCGTGTTTCTCATTCTCGGCTATGGCACCAAGGTCGGCCTTGTTCCCATGCACGCCTGGCTGCCGGACGCCCATTCCGAAGGGCCGACGCCGATTGCGGCGGTGCTGTCGGGCCTTCTTCTGAATGTCGCGCTCTACGCCGTCCTGCGTTTCAAGATGCTGCTTTCGGCCAATGCGCAGGCGCTCGATCCGGGGCCGCTGCTGGCCGCGCTCGGCCTGCTGTCGCTGATCTTTGCGTCCTTCATGCTCTACCGGCGCAACGACATCAAACGTCTGTTCGCCTATTCCTCGATCGAGCATATGGGCATTGCCGCTTTTGCTTTCGGCATGGGCGGAAGCCTGGCAAATTTCGCGGGCCTGCTGCATATGACGATGCACAGCCTGACCAAATCCGCGATCTTCTTTGCCGTCGGCCATATCGTGCAGGCGCGCGGCACGCAGGAAATTTCGCGCATTCGGGGTTTGACCGCCTCCGACCCCGCGCTCGGTTGGGGGCTTGTCGCCGGCGTCGCCGCCATCGCCGGCCTGCCGCCGTTCGGCATTTTCATGAGTGAGTTTCTCGTCATCAGTTCAACCTTTGCGCGCGCGCCCCTTCTCGCCATTCCACTGGCGTTCGGCATTGTCGTCGCCTTCGGCGCGCTTGCTCTTCGCGTGACGGGCCTTGCCTTCGGTTCGCCCGAGGGCCAATCCCGCCCGGTCGAGGCTTCCATTGCGCCGCTCTATGTGCATCTGGCGCTGGCGCTGGCGGCGGGCGTCTGGCTTCCGCCTGCGCTTGTCGGCTGGTTCCAGGCCGTTGCGCGCATGCTGGGTTAGGGGAAGGCGATGAGCACATTGGCCGAGGCGGTTGCGCGGGGTAAGAGGCTGGATTGCCTCAAACCCTGGCCGCGCATACTGGTCGACCAGGCGACCTGGATGCGCGCCGCGCGCGAAATCAGCAAGGGCGAGGGCGACCTTGTGGCGCTGTGGAGCGATGGGCGCGACCTGTTCATGGCGCTCCGCGCCAAAGCGCTGCCCGGCCCGGTCGTCCTGACCTTGCCGGCGACGGACGGCGCCTTCCACGCCATCGGCCGCATGCATCCGCCGGCGCAGCGGCTCGAGCGCGCCATCGCCGATCTCTACGGCCTCGTCCCGGAAGGCGCCGCCGACGACCGGCCCTGGATCGACCATGGCGTGTGGGGCGTGCGCCATCCCGCCGGCGCGGCAAGCGCGCGCGAGCCCGCGCCTGTCTCATATAAATTCCTGGCCGCCGAAGGCGCGCCGCTGCATCAGATACCTGTCGGTCCCGTGCATGCCGGCATCATCGAGCCCGGCCATTTCCGATTTTCCGCCAATGGCGAAACCGTCGTGCGGCTGGAAGAGCGCCTTGGCTATACGCACAAGGGTACGGAAACCCTTATGCGCGGCGCTTCCTGCGCGCAGGCCGCACGGTTTGCCGGGCGCGTGTCCGGCGACAGCACGGTCGCTTATGCCTGGGCTTTTTCCGATGCGGTGGAATCGGCGCTCGGCGTCGAAGCGCCTGCACGCGCGAAAGCCTTGCGCGGCGTGATGGCGGAACTCGAGCGCATCGCCAATCATCTCGGCGATGTCGGCGCCATCTGCAACGATGCGGCCTTTGCCGTCATGCAGGCCCATTGCGCTGTCCTGCGCGAACAGGTTCTTCGCGCAAGCGGGACAGCCTTCGGGCATAGGCTGATGATGGACGCTATTTCGCCCGGCGGCGTTGTCGCCGATCTCCCGCCTGAAGGCGCGCGCGCGATTCTCGATGCGCTTGCGGAAGTCGAGCGGACTTTTCCCGCGATGATGCGCGTCTATGATTCGACCGCATCGCTTCAGGATCGCACGGTCTCGACAGGCAGGGTTTCGCATGCGCTGGTTGCGCAATTTGCCGCCGGCGGGTTTGTCGGACGCGCGGCGGGGCGCGATTTCGACGCGCGCAAGGCCCTGCCCTATGCGCCCTACGATACGCTCGAATTTGAAGTTCCCGTACTGACGGCAGGCGATGTCGATGCGCGATTGCGGGTGCGCGCGCTGGAGATCGCGCAATCGACCGCAATTCTGCGCAAGCTGCTGGAGACCTTGCCGGCGGGGCCGCTCTCCGTCGACCTGCCGCAACCGGAAAAGTCCTGCGAAGGCCTGAGCCTGATCGAAGGATTTCGCGGCGACATTTTCGTCTGGGTCCGGCTCGACGCGCAGGGCGCGGCAGCGCGCGCGCATTTGCGCGATCCCTCGTGGTTTCAATGGCCGCTGCTGGAAGTTGCGATCGAGGGCAATATCGTCGCCGACTTTCCTCTCTGCAACAAATCGTTCAACTGTTCCTATTCGGGTCACGATGTTTAGCGCGCGACAGATATTTTTTCGGGGATGGCCATGCGCAACCTGATCCTGCAAGGCTTTCTGCGCAAGCCTTTGACCGAGCCGGCGCCGCAGACGGACGAAGCGCGCCTGCAAGATCTCGCTTCGCGCCTCACCTCCCGCGCACGTGAAAAGCTCGGGCGGTCGCTGTCCATTCGCGCGGTGGACGCCGGCTCGTGCAATGGCTGCGAACTGGAGATGCACGCGCTTTCCAACGCCTATTACGATCTGGAGCGTCTGGGGCTGCGCTTTGTCGCCTCGCCCCGCCATGCGGATGTGCTGATGGTGACGGGTCCGGTCGCCAAAAACATGCGCGTGGCGCTGGAACGCACTTATGCGGCCACGCCCGCGCCGCGCTGGGTGGTGGCGGTCGGCGATTGCGCCTGTACGGGCGGCATGTTCGCCGACAGCTACGCCTGCCTTGGCGGGGTGGGGAACGTCCTGCCGGTCGATCTCGCCATTCCCGGCTGCCCGCCGACGCCGGCCGCGCTTCTCGAGGGGCTGGCGGCGCTGATCGAGGCGTGAGATATCAATTGCGGGGACGGCGCGCCGCTCAGGCCGCAACCTGCAATAGCCGCAACCTGCAATAGCCGCAGCCTGCAATAGCCGCAGCCTGCAATGGTCTGGCGCGACAAAAAAGCGGGCCGGCAAGCCCGCTTTTCGTTTGCATGTTCTGCTTGACCGCCGCAGCGGATCAATCGTCGTGACGGTGGCGGCCGTGCATGCGATGCATGCCATGCTCACCCATCATCCAGCGGCCCATCTTGCCGCGCATGCCCGGGCGCATCAGCCTGGGCAGGCGATCCTTCTGCTGCTGCGTCAGCGAGGCGTAGAGCGGAGCTGCGGCGTCGGCCATCTTCTTCATGGCCTGGCCACGCGCGATCTGCATTTCGGCGCGCTGCTTCATGCGCTCGATCATGTCGACCTTCTCTTTGTCCTTAGGCTTTCCCGCGCGCATATTTTCCATGGCCGCGCTCATCGAGGCCATCATTTCGCGCGCTGCGGTCTCCACCGGCGGCCAGAGCTTTTCCTGCTCGGGGGTGAGCGCAAGGCCGGCGTGGACGGCTGCGATCCGCGCGTTCATGAAGGCGGAGCGGTCTTCTTTCGACATTTTGCGATCCGGGCGTCCCTGGCCCTGGCTCTGATCCTTGTCCTTGTCGTGCTGGTGCTCGGCGCTCTCCTCATGGCCTGCCTTCGGCGAAGCGGATTGCGCGTTGACCGCGCCGATCGCTCCGGCGGCGGCAAGCGCTACGGAAAGTGCGATTACACTGGGTTTAAGAAACGTCATGTGCATCTCCTGCGTCCTCGGACGGCGCAGTAAGACGCGCGTTGCGGCGGCATTCAAATTAAGTTTTTGAAATGTGACCTTTGGAAATATATAGACAGCGCGCAGACCCGCCGGATTGGCTGTTGCGCGCCGGGCCGTTCAAATTCTTTCGGTTATTTCACGACGGGATTCTGGCGCGCGCCGGCTGGAGATTTCCGAAGGCAGCCGGCCATTTGCAACGATTGCAGCCGTCAGGCGCCTTCGTCCTCGCCGGCGATTGCAGCCTTCATGTCCTCGGGACGCGGCATGGAAATGATGGAATAGCCTGCGTCAATGTGATGCACCTCGCCAGTCACCCCGCCCGAGAGATCGGAGAGGAAATAGAGCGCGGAGCCGCCGATATCCTCGATCGACACGGATTTGCGCAAAGGCGAATGCGCACGCTGGAACGAATACATGGCGCGGGCATCCGAAATGCCGGCGCCGGCGAGCGTGCGTACGGGGCCGGGCGAAAGCGCGTTGACGCGAATGCCCTGCGGCCCGAAATCGGCGGCAAGATAGCGCACGGACGCTTCGAGCGCGGCCTTGGCCACGCCCATTACGTTGTAATTGGGCATGACGCGCGTCGAGCCGCCGTATGTCAGCGTTATCATCGAGCCGCCGCCGGGCATCATGTCGGCGGCGCGTTTGGCGATTTCCGTAAAGGAAAAACAGGAGATGACCATGGTGCGCGAAAAATTTTCGCGCGTCGTGTCGGCATAACGGCCCTTCAACTCGCGCTTGTCGGAAAAGCCGATGGCGTGAACGATGAAATCGATGGTTCCCCAGCGCTCCTTCATCGCGGCGAACACGGCGTCGACGGAGGCGAGATCCTCGACATCGCAGGGCAGGACGAAATCCGACCCCGCCTGTCTGGCGAGCGGGGCAACGCGCTTGCCGAGCGCGTCGCCCTGATAGGTGAAGGCGAGTTCCGCGCCGTGCGCGGCGAGCGTCTGGGCGATGCCCCAGGCGATGGAATGCGAATTGGCGACGCCCATGATGAGGCCGCGACGGCCCTGCATCAGGCCCTTGCTTGCTTGTCCGTTCATGCCCATTTCCCGCTCACGCGCCCACACGCTGGAAGACGAGCGACGCATTCGTTCCGCCAAAGCCGAAGGAATTGGACAGCACGGTCGTCAGTTTCGCATTGTCGCGGCGCTTGCGCAGGATGGGCATGTCGGCGAAAGCCGGATCGAGTTCCTCGATATTGGCGCTTTCGCTGATGAAGTCGTTGTTGAGCATCAGCAGCGAATAGATCGCCTCGTGCACGCCGGTCGCGCCCTGCGAATGGCCGGTCAGCGATTTGGTCGCCGCAATCGGCGGGCATTTGTCGCCGACGCCGAAAACCTCGCGGATCGCCTCGATTTCCTTCAGATCGCCGACCGGCGTCGAGGTTGCGTGCGGGTTGATGTAGTCGATCGGCGCCTTCACCGTTTTCAGCGCATTGCGCATGCAACGCACCGCGCCTTCGCCCGAGGGCGCGACCATGTCGACGCCATCGGAGGAGGCGCCGTAGCCGACGAGTTCGGCGTAGATTTTGGCGCCGCGCGCCTTGGCGCGCTCGTATTCCTCCAGCACGAGAATGCCCGCGCCGCCGGCGATCACGAAGCCGTCGCGGTTTGCATCATAGGCGCGCGAGGCGGTCGCCGGGCGGTCGTTGTAGGACGAGGACATGGCGCCCATGGCGTCGAACAGCACCGACAAGGTCCAGTCGAGTTCCTCGCATCCGCCGGCGAAAACCACGTCCTGCTTGCCCCACTGGATCAATTCGGAAGCATTGCCGATGCAATGGCTCGACGTCGAACAGGCCGAGGAAATCGAATAGCTCGCGCCGCGAATCTTGAACCAGGTGGACAGCGTCGCCGAGGCGGTCGAGCACATGGCCTTGGGCACCACGAAGGGGCCGACGCGCTTGGGGCCTCTGGCGCGCGCGGTGTCGACGGCCTCGACCTGGGAGCGCGTGGACGGGCCGCCGGAGCCCACGATCAATCCGGTCCGCTCGTTGGAAATGTCGGCGGCTTCGAGGCCCGCATCGGCGATCGCCTGCTCCATCGCCACATGCGCCCAGGCGGCGCCGCCGCCCAGAAAACGCAGGGCGCGACGGTCGACGATGTCTTCGGCCTTGCAGACCGGCGCGCCATGCACCTGCGAACGAAAGCCGTGCTTGGCGTAATCCTCGGCGAAGACCACGCCCGAACGGGCCTCGCGCAGCGAGGTCAGCACTTCCTGGGCGTTGCTGCCGATCGAGGACACGATGCCCATGCCGGTCACCACGACGCGTCTCATGATTTTCTCCCCTGGCCCCGGACTTTCTTCCCCGGCCTTCAGCGAACCGGAACGATTATCGGCCGCAAAGATCAGGCGGCCGGCGCTTCCGACTTGGCGAGGCCCACTCGCAGATCCTTGGCATCATAGATGCGCTCCCCGTCCGCAGCCACCCAGCCGTCGGCAATGCCGAGCACGAGTTTGCCCTTGAACACGCGCTTGAAATCTATGCCGTAGCTGACCGTCTTGACGGTCGGGCGGACCTGGCCGGTAAATTTCACCTCGCCGACGCCCAGCGCCATGCCGCGGCCGGGATTGCCGAGCCAGCCGAGATAGAAGCCGGTGAGCTGCCACATGGCGTCGACGCCGAGGCAGCCGGGCATGACCGGATTGCCCTTGAAATGGCAGTCGAAGAACCAGAGGTCCGGCTTGATGTCGAATTCGGCGCGCGCATAGCCCTTGCCATGCTCGCCGCCGGTTTCAAAAATCTCGGTGATACGGTCGAACATCAGCATGGGCGGCAGCGGCAACTGGGCGTTGCCCGGCCCGAACAATTCCTCGCGGCCGCAGGCGAGCAGGTCCTCATATGTGAAGCTGGAGCGCCGTTCGCCCATATCCGCCCTTGTCCTCTTGCAAATCCGGGCTCAGCCCGATCCTTCGATCCGACCGGCTTCTAACACACGAGTTCGAGGCTCGAAAGCCGCTGCGGTCACACTTGACGACATGCGGGATGGAACTTGCAGCCAACGGTCGCTTTCCGACCGCCAAACCGGCTTGAAACGCCGGTCGGTCCTTCCCCCCAATTCCTCGATCGGCCCCTTCAATTCCTCGATCGGTTTCTGGCGGTCGCTATAAGGAATATTTTCTCCGGGATAGGCGCCCCAGAGATGTTCCTGCTCGATCCAGCCGTCATAGCCCTCGCCGGCGAGCCGGCACCATTTGCCGTTGCAGGCCTTGAGCGAGCCGATCACGCCGGCCTGGAGACGGGCGACGATGGGCGAATTTACGTCGGCGTTGCGCCGCAAGGGAAATTCCCCGCCCTTTTTCCAGGGCGACACGATGCCGGTGCGGCGGCCCGAAAGCAGGGAATGCAGCACCCAGCCCTCCGACCCGTCGGAATCGCGGATGCGCCGCCAGATGTCGAATTCCGCCGTAATCTCGACCGGCAGGCCGGCGCGCTGGAAAATCCAGATCGTGCGATGGTCCTTGGAGGGCCCCTCGCGCAGATTGACCCGATCCGACTTGAGGCTGACGAAACGCGGCACCGGCAGGCCGGTGACCGGGCCGGTCTGCTGGGGCGCGGCAAGGGCGGACGGCGCCAGGAACGCCGGCGCGCAAACCAGCGTCAGCAGCGTCAGGACGACGCTTGCGCGCCGGCGCGCCGCTCTCCAGTCGGGGTCCGCGATCCAGGTCATGCCATATCTCCGGTTCGCGCGGGGCGATTGGCGTTCTTGTCTTTGTCCCGCCATCTGCTAGGAAGCGTCGAACCGCCGTCGCGCACTCTCGAACGTTGTCGTCCAAACGTCGTTAAGGAGCGGTGAATTATGGCGGCATCATGCTGCTGGTCTTTTGGGCCGGCCAGCCGTGCGGGCAGGGACGAGTCAGGGACGGACGTGAGTATGCCGCAGAAAAAGCCGCTGGTTGTCGTGACGCGCAAGCTGCCCGAGGTCGTGGAAGCGCGCATGCGCGAATTGTTCGACGTGCGTCTCAACGCCGCCGATGCGCCCATGACGCAGACCGAACTCGCCGAAGCCATGCGCACGGCCGACGTTCTGGTGCCGACCGTGACCGACCGGATCGATTCCGGCCTGATCGCCCAGGCAGGCCAGCAGATGAAGCTGATCGCCAACTTCGGCAACGGCGTCGACAATATCGACGTGACCTCGGCGCTGCGGCGCGGAATCACCGTCACCAATACGCCGGGCGTCCTGACCGACGACACCGCGGATATGACCATGGCGCTCATCATGGCCGTGGCGCGCCGCATCGTCGACGGCGCCCACATCATTCCCTCGGGCGAATGGGCGGGCTGGTCGCCGACATGGATGCTGGGCCAGCGCGTCACCGGCAAGAAGCTCGGCATTCTCGGCATGGGCCGCATCGGCCAGGCCGTGGCGCTGCGCGCCGCCGCCTTCGGCATGGAGGTTCATTACCATAACCGCCGCCCCGTGGCGGCGGCCACCGAGGCAAAGCTCGGCGCGACCTATTGGGAATCGCTCGACCAGATGCTGGCGCGCATGGACATCGTTTCCGTCCATTGCCCGCATACGCCGGCGACCTACCATCTTCTGTCGGCGCGCCGCCTGAAATATCTCAGGCCCCATGCGCTGGTCGTGAACACCGCGCGCGGCGAGATCATCGACGAAAACGCGCTGGTCCGCATGCTGGAAGCGGGCGAAATCGCTGGCGCCGGCCTCGACGTGTTCGAGCACGAGCCCGCCGTTTCGCCAAAACTCGTCAAGCTCGCCAAAGCCGGCCGGGTCACGCTTTTGCCGCACATGGGCTCGGCGACCGCCGAAGGCCGCATCGACATGGGCGAGAAGGTCATCGTGAACGTGAAAACCTATATGGATGGGCACCGCCCGCCGGATCGCGTTCTGCCCAGCATGTTGTAAAAACGTAGGCTGCCCATGTTCAAATCCATGCGCACCATGTCCAGATCCATGCGTATCGGAGGCGTATTCGCGATTTGTCTGACGCTGGCCGCCTGCGGCGGCCGTCCGAACGACGTGTTGCTCCCCAGCCCCTATGCGCCGCCGCCCGGCGGCTCGAAGGTGGACATGCTGGTGGCCACCACACGCAGCGCCGACGGCGCCATACCCGGCCAGATGTTTACGGGCAAACGGGGCAATGTCGCCTATGCCGACGTGGCGGTCAGCATCCCGCCGGACGCTGTGCGCGAGGTCGGCGAGATTCAATGGCCCGATCGCATGCCGGGCAATCCGGCGCGCGAATTCGTGACGCTGAAGGCCGACCGGCTCGACGAAAAGAGCGCCGTTGCGCAATTCCGCTCGCGCATAGCGCGCACGCCCGACCGCCGCGTTCTGGTTTTCGTGCATGGCTACAACACGAAATTCGACGAAGCCGTTTACCGTTTCGCGCAGGTCATGCACGATTCCCAGGCGCCGGCGCTGCCGGTGCTGTTCACCTGGCCCTCGCGCGGACGCCTGCTGGACTATGGCTACGACCGCGAGAGTACCGCCTATTCGCGCATTGCGCTTGAGGACATGTTGCAGACGCTGGTCAAGGATCCCGGCGTCGGCGAGATCGACATTCTCGCTCATTCCATGGGCAATGAGGTGACGCTTGGCGCGCTGCACCTGATGGCCGTTCGCGACAAGCGCATTTCGCGCAAAATCAAGCAGGTGATCCTGGCCTCGCCCGATGTCGACTACGATGTCTTTCGCAAGCTTGTCACCAATATGGGACCGGACCGCCCGGCGTTTACGATGCTGGTCGCGCGCGACGACAAGGCGCTGGCCATGTCCAGACGCATCTGGGGCGACATGCCGCGCGCCGGCGCGATCAATCCGGCGGCGGAGCCCTATCGCTCGGAGCTGGCCGCCGCCAACATCCAGGCGTTCGACCTCACCGACGCCAGGGGCGGCGATTCTCTCAACCATTCCAAATTCGCCCAAAGCCCGAAAATCGTGCAATTGCTTGGCCAGCGCATCGCAGCCGGCCAGACGCTCGGCGATTCGCGCGGCGGGCTGGGCGAACGGCTCGGCGTGGTGGCGGTGGGGGCGGCCTCGACCATCGGCAAGGCCGCCGGCGTCGCCATCTCCGCGCCAATCGCGGTCATCGACCCGCAGACGCGCGAAAGCCTCGCGGAGCGCGTGCAGGATGTGGGCGAAGGCCTGACGGATACCGTGCGCAGCACGGTGGACGTGCCAGGCATACGCTGAGGCTGGAGTTGCAATGGCCCGCAGCCCCGCGAGGCCAAGTTGGAATGTCTCCAGATCGCGGGGACGGCCATTGATATCCGGCGCCGTTTGCCTGAAACAGCGAGCATGTCAGCAGCGCCTGCATCGGCTCCCGGAAGCCGCCCGATATCGGGACGTCTCTTCGCATCACGCGCTTTCGTCGCTTTGCGGCGCGGCGGTTGCGCCCTCGGCGTTCTGGCCGGAGCGGCGGGACTGACGCCTGCGCTTGCCGCCGACACGAGTACGCCTGCGCGCGGCGGGGATGGATGCGCAAGCTCCATTTCCGCGAAAGGCTATGCGCCGGACGCCTCGATCGCAGAGGCCCTGCCCGGACGGCTGGGCGGCTTCTTCGGCGCGCGCAAAGCGCTTGCAGCCCATGGTTTCCAGTTCGGTCTGAAATATATCGGCGAAGTCCTGAGCAACGTTTCGGGCGGCGAGCACAGGGGGACGGCCTATGGCGGGCGGCTCGAAATGTCGCTCGACGTCGATTTCTGCAAGACGCTCGGCGTGGACGGTCTGAGCGCCCATATCAACGCCTACCAGATTCACGGACGCGGCCTGTCCGCCTATTACGTCGGCAATTTCATGCCGGTCAGCAATATCGAGGCGACGCGCGCCACGCGCCTGTTCGAGGCCTGGATACAGCAGGACTTGTTCGGCGGGAAAGCCAGTCTGCGCGTCGGCCAGATCGCCGCCGACCAGGAATTCCTGACGAGCGAATTGTCCGCATTGTTCATCCACAGCACGTTCGGCTGGCCGACGCTTGCAACCGTCAATCTGCCGAGCGGCGGCCCGGCCTATCCGCTCGCCACGCCCGGCGCGCGGCTGGAAATCAGGCCGCATGACGATTTTCTGGTGCGGGCCGCGATTTTCAACGGCGACCCCGCCGGCCCAGGCGGGCCTTTCGACAATCCCGATCCGCAGGCGCGCAACAACAACGGCCTGAAATTCAGGCTGCGGGACCGGCCTTTCGTCATCGCAGAAGCGCAGGGCAAATATACGATCGCGGACCGTCCGGGCACGCTCAAAATTGGCGGCTGGACGCATTTCGGCCGGTTCCCGGATATGCGCTGGGGCGTGAACGGCCTGTCACTGGCCGATCCCGCCAGTCTCGGCGTTGCGATCAATCATCGGGGCAATTACGGCTTCTACGGCGTCATCGACCAGCAGATCGACGGCTGGAACCTCGGCGATGGCAAAGGGATCGGCGTTTTCGCGCGCGCACTGGTCAGCCCGTCCGACCGCAATCCCATGAGCTTCTATCTGGACGGCGGGATCAATTTCAACGGCGTCCTGCCGGGGCGGGAGCGCGACGCTTTCGGCATCGCCGTCGGTTACGGCCGCATCTCCGGCGCAGTGTCTGGCCTCGATTACGACACGGCTTTTTTCACGGGCGTCCATGCGCCGATCCGGGCGGCCGAAACCGTGATAGAGGCGACGTACAAGTGGAATGTCATGCAAGGTTGGGACATTCAGCCCGATTTCCAATATGTGATCCGCCCCGACGGGGGCGTGCCCGATGCGCGCGATCCGCTGGGCGTGCGCCGCGTCGGCAACGCAGTCGTGTTCGGGGTGCGCAGCACGCTGCAATATTGATCCCGCGCATTCCGGTTTTGTCGGTAGGGCCGGTTCTCAATAAACCGAGGGCTCGCCCGCCCGCGCGCCGAAACGCAAAGACCTGTCATGCGAACCAAAAAGCCGCCGGGCGGACCCGACGGCTTCGATCACACGATACTGAATTTCAATCTACAAGCGAAATCACTCGCCCGCTTCCGCAGCCTTCTGCGCGTCGCGTTCGGCCTTCTGCTTGGCCTCGAGGTCTTCGCCGGTCTGCTGGTCGACGACGCGCATCGACAGGCGCACCTTGCCGCGATCGTCGAAGCCGAGCAGCTTGACCTTCACCTTGTCGCCTTCCTTGACGACATCGGTGGTCTTGTTGACGCGGCCAAGCGCGAGCTGGGAAATGTGGACCAGGCCGTCCTTGGAGCCGAAGAAATTGACGAAGGCGCCGAAGTCCACCGTCTTCACGACGGTGCCTTCATAGATCTGGCCGACTTCCGGATCGGACGCGATCGACTTGATCCAGTTGATCGCCGCCTTGATGGAATTGCCGTCGGAAGAAGCGATCTTGACCGTGCCGTCGTCCTCGATGTTGACCTTGGCGCCGGTCTTTTCGACGATCTCGCGGATCACCTTGCCGCCGGTGCCGATCACTTCGCGGATCTTGTCGGTCGGGATTTTCATGGTCTCGATGCGCGGCGCAAATTCCCCG
>JBKDZW010000017.1:0-2376 GCA_047971685.1 Rhodoblastus sp. | reverse complement strand
CGCCGGTCGAATCGGAGATCTGATACCAGTCGGCGGGAATGACTTCGACGGCCTTGTAGGCGCCCGGCTTCAGATGATCGAACGCATAGGCGCCGGAGGCGTCGGTCGTGGCGCTGGCGACGAAGGTTTCGTAGCTCCCGTCACCATTGGTGTCCTGGTAGAGGTTCACGGTCCCATTCGCGATCCCTGTCCGATCGTCCGTCGTCGAGGCCTTGCCGTCGGCGTCCTCGGATTTGTATCCGGAGAGGCTGGCGTAGGCGGTGTTGACGAAATCATTGCCGCTCGCGTCGTTCTCGCCGGAAGTCAGCACTTCCGCCGAGGAACCGGCGACCAGATACCAACCGAACTCCAAGACCTCGACGGCCTTGTAGTCGCCCGGCGTCAGGTGATCGAACGCATAGGCGCCGGCGCCGTCGGTCACAGTACTGGCGACGAAGGACTCGTAACCGCCATCGCCATCGGCGTCCTGCATCAGGTTGATCGTCCAGCCGGCGCCGGCGGTCGGATCCGTGGTGGTCGCGGCGTTTCCGTCGCCGTCGACTAATTTGTAGCCGGACAGGCTGGCGTAGGCGGTATTGACGAAGTCGTTTCCGCTTGCGTCGCTCTCTCCCGAGCTTAGAGCCTGTTTGAAAAATCGGATTGATCGGGATTCCCGTCTCGCTGCGAATATGATTCACACTTCAGATGTGGACACGCCAGCAGCGGGGCCGGATGGCCAGGATCGCCCGAAAAACCAGGCGTTACCCGTCTGATCTGACGGATGAGGAATGGGAGCGGATCGCGCCACTGATGCCGAAACCGGGTCGCAGGGGCCGACCGCGCGAAGTCGAATTCCGGGAAGTCATCAACGCGGTCCGTTATCTGGTGCGCTCGGGCTGCGGCTGGCGGATGCTTCCCGTGCATTTCGGCCATTGGCGCACGGTGTACGGTTGGTTCCGCGAACTGGCGCGGCGCTTTCTGTTCCAGACGATCCATGACGTCGAACTCATGCTCGACCGCGAGCGGCAAGGACGCGAAGCAAGCCCATCGGCTGCGGTGATCGACAGCCAGTCGATTAAAGCGCCTCATGCCGAGATGCGCGGCTATGATGCGGGCAAGAAGATCGTCGGCCGAAAGCGCCATATCGCGGTCGACACGGACGGGCGATTGCTGATGGTCAATCTGACGACTGCTGACATCTCCGACAGCGCCGGAGCGCAGGCGATCCTCGATGCGATCCGCAAACGCTGGCCGTGGGTCAATCATCTTTTCGCCGATGCGGCCTACGACCGGCTGAAGCTCATGGACAAAGCCGCCTATCTACAGTTCGTGCTGGAAATCATCCGTCGCCGCGACGGCCAGAAGGGCTTCGAAGTCCTGCCGCGTCGCTGGGTTGTCGAACGAACTTTTGGCTGGATGATCCGCTGGCGCAGGCTCGTTCGCGATTACGAGCGTCGCATCGACGTTTCAACCGCGATGATCCACGTCGCCATGGGCGGCGTCCTCATCCGCCGAAACGCTCATCCGTGATTTTCCAAACGGGCTCTCAGAGCCGAAGCGATGTTCGCGGCGCACGGCTGGCGGGGGAACCTGTTTCTTCCCTTGCTCCTGCTCGCCGGGTTCGAATGCGATCCGGCCCGGGCCCAGGAGGATCTTCGCGCACAAGAGGATTCCCGCGCCCATGCGCATCCGCGGGCCGGGGAGGATCGGGCCGACGCGCTGGCGGCGCCGGCGCCGTTGCAGGCCATCATCCGCAAGAAGGCGCAGGAACATGGCGTGCCGGCCTTTCTGGTCGATGTCGTGACGCATGTCGAAAGCAGCTACCGGGCGGGCGCGGTCGGCTCGGTCGGCGAAATCGGGCTGATGCAGGTCCGGCCGACAACGGCCGCCTCGCTCGGCTTCGCCGGAGACGTGAGGGAGCTGGCGCGCCCGGAGGTCAATGTCGACTACGGCGCGCGGTATCTGGCGCGTGCGTGGAGACAGACCGGCGGCGATCTGTGCCGCGCCCTGATGAAGTATCGGGCGGGATTGTCGGAAGAACGCATGTCTCCCCTCAGCGTGTTCTATTGCGCCGCCGCGCGCCGACATCTCGCCGCGTCCGGCGTCCTCGACCGGCTGGATCCGGCCAAATCCGCGTTGCCGAAAGCGAATTTCTTTCCGCGCGGCGGCGTGAGCGTCGCCGGCGCACGGGGCTGGTCGCGCATCAGCGTCGCCGAGGGCGGCTATCTGAACGGCGGCCGCGGCGCGCCGGCCGGCTATATCGCGCGCCCGCGCGCTGCGGTGGCGCGCCGATGAGTCTGGCCGCACTGGCGGGCGCCGAGCCGAGACCGAGGGTCGCCGCGCGCATCATCGTCATCATCGCCGGGCTGGTTCTGGCGGCGCTGCTGTGGGCCGCCT
>JBKDZW010000016.1:0-61176 GCA_047971685.1 Rhodoblastus sp. | reverse complement strand
GACGCCAACGTGCTGTTCATGACGGTCATGGCGACGAAGATGCCGTTTGTCGGACGCGGCTGAAACAATTGGCTTATGGGTTGTCGATGCTCCCGCCGCTCCCTTGCGGGAGGGGCTATGGTTCGACATAGACAGGCATGCCCCTTCATCTTCTGAAACTCTGCGTCGGCGCGGAATCGATCGCCGATCTCGAAAACTGGATCGGGCAGCGGCTCGCCGCCCAGAAGAAACGCGGCGAGACGCCCGAGCATATCCACACCACCCGCATGACGCCCAAGCGCCGCGACGAATTGCTCGACGGCGGATCGCTCTACTGGGTCATCAAGGGGCAGATCGCCGCGCGCGAGCGACTCGTCGACATGCGCCCGGTCGTCGGCGCCGATGGCATCGGGCGGATCGATCTCGTGCTCGACGGCGTCGTCGTTCCCGTCCACCCGCGTCCGTGCCGGCCGTTTCAGGGCTGGCGCTATCTTGCAACCGGGGACGCGCCCGCCGATCTCGACAAATCATCCGGCGCCATAGCCGACATGCCGGAAGAATTGCGCCGGGAATTGCGGGAACTGGGATTGCTGTGAAGGCGAGAAACATCGCTTGCGCCACTTGAAACGACGCCTGCGCCACTTGAAACGACGCCTGCGCCCTTGCACGACGCGCGTGTCAGTACGATTTATATAACCCGGCCGGAGGCGGATTGAAAAATGAGCCAGCTTCCCGACAAAGCGCAGGTCGCAGACAAAGCCGTCGACGATTTTCTGGCGCGCGCGGCGCGTACGCCCGTACCCGCGCGAGGCAGGGGACGGCTGATCTTCGCGCTCGACGCCACGATGAGCCGGCAACCGACCTGGGATCTCGCGCAGAGCCTGCAACAGCGCATGTTCGAGGCGGCCGAAGGGTTTGGCGGCCTCGACGTGCAGCTCGTCTATTTTCGCGGCCTCTCGGAATGCCGCGCCTCGCGCTTCGTGTCGCAGGGAACAGGGCTTGGCGCGGTCATGTCCAGGATCGATTGCCGCGGCGGCGTTACGCAGATCGAAAAAGTGCTGCGCCATACGAGCGAGGAAGCTCGGGCGGCCCCTGTGGCCGCGCTCGTCTATGTCGGCGACGCCATGGAGGAGAATGCCGACCGGCTGTGCGCGCTTGCCGGCGAACTCGGCCTGCGCGGCGTGAAAGCCTTCATGTTCCATGAGGGCGCAGACGGGCAGGCGGGCGCGGTCTTTCAGGAGATCGCGCGGCTGAGCGGCGGCGCTTATGCAACGTTCGACGCCGGGGCGCCGCAGAGGCTGGCCGGACTGTTGGGCGCGGCGGCGGCCTATGCCGCCGGCGGCCATGCCGCGCTGGAGGCGCAGGCCAATAAGGGCAATGGCGATGCAAAGCGGCTGATCGCGCAGATCGGCGGCGCCGGCAAGCGAGGGTGATGTGCCGCAATTAATTCTGGCGATCGCGATTCTGATCGGCGCCTATTGGCTGCTGCGACTGTTTGCGCGCACGCCGCCTGCGGTTCTGGCGCGCTGGATTCGCGGCGTCGGCGGTGTTTCGGCGATGGGCGCGGGATTGTTTTTGCTGCTGCGCGGCGCCTTTCCGGCGGCTGGCGTGATCGCGGCGATCGGCGCCTTGCTTCTGGGGCAGGGCCGTTTTCCCAAAGACTGGAGTTTCGGCGGCGCGAAGCGTCCGGGCGTTTCGCGCGTGCGCTCGGCCATGATCGAGATGGAGCTGGATCACGCGACCGGCGCGATGACGGGAACGGTACTGGCCGGCGCGCAGGAGGGCCGCTCGCTCGACTTGCTGACGCGGGCTGCGTGCGAAGACCTCTATCGGCAATGCCTGGGCGACGATCCCGACGGCGCGCGCCTGCTAGAATCTTATCTCGACCGCCGGTTTGCCGGCTGGCGTCAGGCAGGAGAGGGCGAGGCCGACGCGCGGACGGGCCGTGCGGGCGGGCGCCGTGGCGCCGCCATGTCCGAGGATGAAGCGTATGAGGTGCTCGGCCTTAAAAAGGGGGCTAGCCGGGAGGACGTCTCGCGCGCCCACCGCATGCTGATGAAAAAACTTCATCCCGACCAGGGGGGGACGACGGACCTGGCGGCCCGCGTCAACGAGGCCAAGGATATTCTGATGCGCCGCCATCTGTGAAACCTCGCCCAATCACTGTTACGCTTTACTCGAATTCAGTTCTTCATCGTGAAGCAGGCCATGCCCGAACGTTTCAGCTCGCGGCAGGCGTTTGCGGCCGAGGCTTCCTGGAGGCCGGCGAAGCGCGCGCGGTAGAGCGTTTCGGAGCCCTTCTGCACCTTTTCGGTGAAGGGCTGCGCCTTGGCGGCGGTGCGGCTGCGGTCCTTGGCGCGCGACAGGAGCGCTTTTGCCTTGGCGATGTCGTCGGTGGCGCCGATCTGGATGATCCAGCCCGAGCGTGCGATCGAGGCGGTCTCGTCGCTGTCGTCCTGGCTCGGTTGGGTTCTGGCGACGTGCGATTGGCCGGCCTTGGCGGCTTCGCGGGCGCTTTTCCGGCTATGGCCGTTGCGCACGGGCTGCGGGCCGGTCACCCAGCGCAGTGAGGAGGGGGTGGTGCTGGCCAGCGCCAGAGCGCCGCTGGCGGCGGGGCTGTCGTTGGCCGAAGGGGTGTGCGCGGCGGCGCGCAACTTGATTTTCTCGGCGGGCGTCTCGGTGGCGCGCGCGGCGCCGGAGACATAGGCCGGACGCGGACGCTCGCTATCCGAGGCGCGCTGGGGGATAGGGGCTGGCGGCACGCCGAGGAACAGGCCGCCGGCGCCGGCGTGGACGGGCTGCGGACGGGGAGAGGCTTCTTCTGCGCGCATGGACGCGATCTGGGCAGGCGGCGTCAGGCGCATGGGCTCGGCGGCGCGCACCGGCTCGGCACGGGAAGGTTCGACAGCGGCGACGCGCACGGGTTCGGCGGGCACGGGTTCGGCCTCCGTCTCGCGCACGGCGACGGCGGTCCGGCTGACGGCGGATCCGGCCATGTTGGCTTCAAGCAGCGCGGCCATGCGGATATCGCGCGCGCGGGCCGTACGGCCGCCCAGCACCACGCCGACAATATGATGACCGCCGCGGCGCACCGAGGTCAGCAGATTGAAGCCGGCCTTGCCGGTATAGCCGGTCTTGATGCCGTCCATGCCCTCGACGCGGCCGAGCAGATGGTTGTGGTTGCGCATCGTGCGACCGGCAAAGCTGAAGGTTCTTGTCGAGAAATATTTGTAATATTTCGGGAAACGGTCCTGGATGGCGCGGCCGAGAATCGCCTGGTCGCGCGCGGTCGTGATCTGGTTCGCGTTGGGCAGGCCCGAGGCGTTGGCGTAATTGGTGCGCGACATGCCCAGCGATTTGGCCTTGCGGGTCATCATGTCGGCGAAGCGGCTTTCCGAACCGCCGACGGCCTCGGCGATGGCGACCGCGATATCGTTGGCCGATTTGGTGACCACGGCCTTGATCGCGTCGTCGACTTCGATGGAGGAGCCGGGGCGCAGGCCGAGCTTGGACGGGCTCTGGGCTGCGGCATGCCTGGAAATCGGGATTTCCGAGCCAAGCCGGATGCGGCCGGCCTCTATCTGCTCGAACAGCAGATAGAGGGTCATGACCTTGGTGAGCGAGGCGGGATGGCGCTCGACATTCTCGTTGCGGGAATGCAGCACGCGGCCGGAATTGGCGTCCACGACAAATTCGGCGGGCAGGGGCGCGCCGGCGGCGGGATTGCCGCGCCGCACGGCGTGACGCTTGCGGATATGGACCTTGCGCTTGACGTGATGAACCGCATGCGCGCGATGCTTGGAATAATGTTTGTACCGGCTGCGGGCCTCGGCCGGAGCCGTGACCGCCATCATGCCTATGACCAAAGCCGCGCCTGCCGCCAGCAGGCCCAAACGCTTTGAAACTACGCTACGCAACCCCATGCGACGCCTCGCTTCGCATCTTGACAGACATCGCGGACGAACCGACCGTTGCCGCGAAAACACAGGATCGAAGGCTAGGCGGTTTGGGTTACCCGGCAGTTAAACGAGGAAAAATTTACCCATTTTGCGGTGCAAAAAAATCCTTGACATTTATTGTGCATTGCGAAAAAAGAGACGCGTCGTTTCGGGCTCGTCGTGGAGTCCGGCAGCTCCCGGTACGGGCAATTTTCGAGGTTCCTCCCATGGCTATTGATTTCGAAGCTTTCCAGAAATTCGGCAAAGAGCAGTTTGAAGCCTCCTCCGTCGCGATGGCCGAGGTCTGCAAGGGCTTGCAGGCGATCGCCACCGAAACCGGCGACTATTCCAAGAAGTCCTTCCAGGACGGTTCCGTGCTGGTCGAGAAGCTCGTCGGCGTGAAGATGCTCGACGAGGCGATCACGCTTCAGACGGAATTCGCCAAGGCCTCCTACGAGAACCTTGTCGCCCAGACCGCCAAGATCAACGAAATGTATCAGGGCGTCGCCAAGGAGGCTTTCAAGCCTGTGGAAGGCGCTATCGCCAAGTTCCAGGCCGCCGCCAAGTAATTAGGCCACAAGTAATTAGGCCTCAAGTAATTCGGTCGTTCGGCCCTCGCCGGCTCGAAGGCCTGCGAGGCGCCCGGCTGAGGCAGCGATCCGTAAATCGCTGTGTTTGCAGGCGTATCATTGAAATCGGCGGCCTTCGTCGCCATGTGGAAAGCCCGGCAATGCGCCGGGCTTTTTGCGTTCGTGCGGCGCCCTTGTTGTCATGGCGCCTTGCGTTCGCCGCGTTGGCGAAGAAAAATCACCGGTGCGAATTGAATCGTGCGGCGGGTTTCGTCGCAGCAGGGACGGGAGAGTGGCCGGGTTTTGAAGCGCAGGCGAGCAGCCGGGGGGCAGGGCGGACGCAAACGGGTCTGGTCTCGAAATGCGGGATTTCCGCCTGAAGAAGAGGCAAACGGAACAGATGAGCGAACAGGCAATCCGGGCATCGACGCCGCCGAGCCGCCGCAACAGCGACGGGCCGCCGGGCACGGGCGCACAGGTTATCGCTCGACCGAAGACGCAGACGCGCAAACCCTCAATGTATCGCGTGCTGCTGCTCAACGACGATTACACGCCGATGGAATTCGTCGTCACGGTCCTGGTCAAATATTTCTCGAAGAATCAGGACGACGCCTGGCGCATCATGATGCATGTGCACCAGCAGGGCGTCGGCGAATGCGGCGTCTACACCTATGAGGTGGCGGAAACCAAAGTGACGAAAGTCATGGATTACGCACGCAAGCACCAGCACCCCCTGCAATGCATCATGGAAAAGAAGTGAGGTGAGGCATGCCGTCCTTTTCGCGCAATCTCGAACAATCGCTTCACCGGGCGCTTCAGGCAGCCAACGAAAGGCGTCATGAATATGCTACGCTGGAGCACTTGCTGCTCAGCCTGATCGACGATCTCGACGCGGCCGCCGTCATGCGCGCCTGTTCGGTCGATCTCAACGCGCTGCGCAAGACCCTGCGCGATTACATCGACAGCGAACTCGACAATCTCGTCACCAGCGGGCGCGACGACGCCAAGCCGACGGCCGGATTCCAGCGCGTGATCCAGCGCGCCGTCATCCATGTGCAATCCTCGGGGCGCGAGGAGGTGACAGGCGCCAATGTGCTGGTCGCGATTTTCGCCGAGCGCGAGAGCCATGCCGCCTATTTCCTGCAGGAGCAGGACATGACCCGTTACGATGCGGTCAATTACATCAGCCATGGGATCGCCAAGCGGCCCGGCATGTCCGACGCCAAGCCCGTGCGCGGCGCGGAGGAGGAGGGTGAGAAGAACGAGGCGCGCGAAAACCGCGAAAGCGGCGGCGAGGGCAAGAAGAAGGAAAGCGCGCTCGACGCCTATTGCGTCAATCTCAACAAGAAAGCGCGGGATGGGCGCATCGACCCGCTGATCGGCCGCGAGGCCGAGGTGCAGCGCACGATCCAGGTTCTGTGCCGCCGCCAGAAGAACAATCCGCTGCTGGTCGGCGATCCCGGCGTCGGCAAGACGGCGATCGCCGAGGGGCTCGCGCGAAAAATCGTCAAGGGCGAAGTGCCCGATGTGCTCGCCAAATCGACCGTCTTTGCGCTCGATATGGGCACGCTGCTTGCGGGCACCCGCTATCGCGGCGATTTCGAGGAAAGACTGAAGCAGGTGATGAAGGAGATCGAGGCGCACAAGGGCGCGATCCTTTTCATCGACGAAATCCATACGGTTATCGGCGCGGGTGCGACATCGGGCGGGGCGATGGACGCTTCCAACCTGCTGAAGCCCGCGCTTGCGCAGGGCGTGCTGCGCTGCATCGGCTCGACCACCTACAAGGAATACCGCCAGTATTTCGAGAAGGACCGCGCGCTGGTGCGCCGCTTCCAGAAGATCGACGTCAACGAGCCCTCGGTCTCCGACAGCGTGGAGATCATGAAGGGGCTCAAGCCCTATTTCGAGGAGTTCCACAAGATCCGCTACACCAACGACGCGATCAAGGCGGCGGTGGAACTGTCGGCGCGCTACATTCACGACCGCAAGCTGCCGGACAAGGCGATCGACGTGATCGACGAGACCGGGGCAAGCCTCATGCTTCTGCCGGAAGCCAAGCGCAAGAAGATGATCGGCGTCAAGGAGATAGAGGCCACGATCGCCACCATGGCGCGCATTCCGCCCAAGAGCGTGTCGAAGGACGACGCCGAAGTGCTCGCCCATCTCGATGCGACACTGAAGCGCGTCGTCTATGGGCAGGATGCGGCGATCTCGGCGCTGGCGGCGGCCATCAAGCTTGCGCGGGCGGGCCTGCGGGACGGCGAAAAGCCGATCGGCTCCTATCTGTTCTCGGGCCCGACCGGCGTCGGCAAGACGGAAGTCGCCAAGCAGCTTTCGGTCGCGCTCGGGGTGGAGCTGATCCGCTTCGACATGTCCGAATATATGGAGCGTCATACGGTCAGCCGGCTGATCGGCGCGCCGCCCGGTTATGTCGGGTTCGATCAGGGCGGGCTGCTGACCGACGCCGTCGACCAGCATCCCCACAGCGTGCTGCTGCTCGACGAAATCGAGAAGGCCCATCCCGACCTCTTCAATATTCTGTTGCAGGTGATGGACCACGGCCAGTTGACCGACCACAACGGCAAGCAGATCAGCTTCCGCAACGTCATCCTCATCATGACGACCAATGCGGGGGCCTCCGACGCGCAGCGTCAGGCGATCGGCTTCGGCTCGACCAAGCGGACGGGCGACGACGTGGAGGCGATCAACCGCATGTTCACGCCGGAATTCCGCAACCGGCTCGACGCCATCGTCACTTTCGGCCACCTGCCGCGCGAGGTGATCGTCAAGGTGGTCGACAAGTTCGTCATGCAGCTCGAGGCCCAGCTCGCCGACCGCAACGTGTCGATCGAACTGACCGACGAGGCGCGCGACTGGCTGACCGCCAATGGCTATGACGAATTGATGGGCGCCCGCCCGATGGCGCGCGTGATCCAGCAGACGATCAAGACGCCGCTGGCCGACGAATTGCTGTTCGGCCGCCTGAAAAACGGCGGTACGGTCCGCGTCGTCGTCGCCGAAGACGAGAAGACGGGCGGCAGGAAACTCTCCTTCGTCTTTCCCGAGGGGCCGGTGTTGCCCAGGCCGGAGCGCGAGATCGTGGGCGCGGCCAGGAAGCGCAAGCCCAAGGCCGAGCCGGAAGTGCGCCGCGCCAAGGCGAAGAAGAGCGATGACGAGGGCGGTCCGCCAGACACCGGCGGGACCGGCGGCGGAACCAGCGTCGGCAGCGTGCCGCGCGTGCCGCTCAAGGGTTAGCCTTTCTCTGAAAGGCCCCGATCTGTCTCTTTGCGGCTCAAGGCGCCTGCCTGTCCTTGCGGCTCAAGGCGCCGGTCTGTCCTTGCGGCTCAAGGCGCCGGCCTTGCAGGTTCCTTGAGCACGAGGGCTTCGTTCTTCACGAAAGCTTCCGGTCAGGTTCACAGAACCCCTGCCTGCATCAGGTTTTCGCGCAAGGCGGCCAGCCGCGCCGGCGCCTCTGCCGGCGGCCATAGATAGCATTCGTACTGCGGCGGCTCGCCGAACATTTCTTCGCGTAATCTGGTTTTCCAGACTTCGCGGCCTGCGGCCTGCGACGCAAAAAAGCTCTGTGTGAGCGCGAGCAGGCGATCGGCGAGATGATCGCAGATTTCTTCCTTCGACAGGCCGGCGTCCAGATGCTCGAACTCGCCGATGCGGACGCGGTAGCCGGCCGCGATCCTGAGCGAAAGCCGGCATCCGTCGCAATCGGGCGGAGTGTCGACGGACAGCGGCTCGCGCACGCCCAGAAAAAAGGCGCGGATCAATTCGTAGCGGGCAGCCTCGTCCAGTTCGACCGGCCGGCCTTCCGGGCCGTCGGCGGCCGTGATTTCAAAGCGCAGGGGCGCCTGCTGTGCGTCTTTTTTGGCGGCCCGCCTTGTGTCCTGCTTTCCATCTTTTCCGGTCTGGCTTTGCTCAGCGCCTTTCAGCCCGCCGGGGCAGGGCGTCCGCGGCGCAGGCCCGCACGGCGACGCCTCGTAGAAAGCGCGCAGAACGATCGAAAAATTGCGGCCCGAAATTTTTATTTCGCGCTGCGGCGTCCAGGGCGATGCGACGTCATGGATCAGCGGCGGCAGGATGTGGCTTTCAGCCGCACGGAGATAGATCGACCGGCAGGCGGCGGCGAGGATCATGGGGGCAAGAGGCGCGGAGGCAAGAGGCGCGGGAGCAAGAGGCGCTGAGGCAAGAGGCGCTGATGCAAGAGGCGTGGGGGCAGGCATTGACACGAACTCGCTTCAATATCCGGTCGCAGCAACATTGGCGATATTTTATGCCGCAAGGCCGGATGTGGGGGGCCCTTGCCGATAAAGTAAACACCCCGTGCCGTTGCGTAAAAGCCTTTCTTGGCCAATTATCTGTGGATAAAGGGGAAAAGCCAGCCACGCTGGCCGGTTTTTTAGGGAAGCGGCCTTCATTTCAAACGATTACCGTTCGCTAACCTTGCCTTCATACGAACTCACAAATGAACATCCCCGCGTGTCATTATTACCAACAATTAATAGTTGTCCGGGATGGTCTAATTCTTCAATGAGGCCATGAATGTTTGAGCGAGAGGCGTTTTCGCAGGAAATCACGCAGACTGACGCGGAGCGCCGCGGGCAGGGCCAGAAGCGCGAGCGCAGATCGGGCCTTGTGGTTGCGGTCAACGGTTCGCGCGCGACGGTGGCCGCGCGCATGGCGGACGTGATTTCCGAAGGCGATCATTTCTGGTCGGTCGGCGAACTGGTTTCGATCTACGGCAAAAGATCGCGTGTGGTGGGCCTGGTGCAGGAAATGGTCGCGCAGGACCGCATCTGGGATCCCTCGCTGAACAATTATGTGCACGCCAATATCGAGATTCTCGGCGAGGTGACCGATGTCGCGGGGCGGCCGGTGTTCCGGCGCGGCGTGTCGTCCTATCCGTCTCTCGGTTCGGCGGTCGATTGTATCAGGCAGGCCGATCTGGCCGCGATCTACGATCTGGGCGACCGCAAGGCCTCGGTGATCGGAACTCTCGTACAGGCCGACATTCCCGCAGCGGTCGACATCGACGCCATGCTGCGCCGGCATTTTGCGATCGTGGGCACGACAGGCGTCGGCAAATCGACCAGCATCGGCATTCTTCTGCGCACCGCGATCAAGGAGCGGCCGAACATGCGGGTCGTCATTCTCGATCCGCACAACGAATATTCCACGGTTTTCCAGGATGAAGCCGCCACGATCGAGGCGAGCTGCTTTGAATTGCCCTTCTGGTTGTTTCAGTTCGAGGAATTCCTGGAGGTCGTCTACCGGGGCGCTCCGGCGGCGCAGGACGAAACCGAATTCCTGCGCGAGGCGGTGTCGGAGGCCAGAGAGCGATTTTCCAGCCAGGACCGTTCGAGCCTCGTCAAATGGCATGGCCGTTCGGAGGAGGGCGGCGCGGAAACGCCGCGTCCCTACAGGCTGGTCGATATCTTCACGCGCATCGAGGCCGAGATCGGACGCCTGGAGCCGCGCTATTCGCGCGTGGCGCTGCGCAATCTGAAGCATCGGCTGGAAGCGATTTCCAACGATCAGAATTTCCGGTTCATGTTCGGCAAGGCGGCCGTCGACGGACGCATGGACTTCGTCACGCGCAGCCTCTTTCGCTTGCAGGATGTCGCCAGACCCGTGACGATCCTGCGCATGGCCGGCATTCCCTCCGATGTCGTCAACGCCTCGGTCTCGGTGCTGACCCGGCTTGCCTTCGATCTGTGCGTCCAGCATCGCGGCCGCCAGGAAATGCTCGTGGTCTGCGAGGAGGCGCATCGTTATGTTCCTGCCGAGCTTTCGCTCGGCTTCGTTCCGACGCGCCGGTCGATCGCCCGCATCGCCAAGGAGGGCCGCAAATACGGCTGCTATCTCGGCATTGTCACGCAGCGGCCGGCCGAACTCGACCCGACCATCCTGTCGCAATGCTCCACCATTTTTGCGATGCGCCTGTCGAACGCCGCCGACCAGCAGATCATGCGCTCGGCCATCCCCGACAACGCCGCCGGCGCGCTGGAATTCATCTCCGCGCTCAACAATCGCGAGGCGATCGCCTTCGGCGAGGCGGCGGCCACCGCCATGCGCATGGTTTTTGCGACTCAGGACGAGGCGCATCTGCCGCGTATGACGCTCGAGCCGGGGGAGCTGGTCGCCGGGATAACGGAAATCGCAGCGGAAAGTCTGGAGCCGGTCGACGAACCGCAAGGGCAACCCGTCTGGTCGCGCGAGAAAGCGGTCTCCACGCCTGCCGCGATCGTCGCTTCGGCCGAGCCCAGGAACAATCCGTTCGAGCGGTTTCAGGAGCCGATTTCGGCTCCTTCGTTCGGCGGCTGGTCCACAGCCAAGCGCACGGAGGGGTTTGCGGCCCGGGAGCGGCTGTTGAACGATCGCCTGAAACGATAGCGTAATCCAGCTTTCGCTTTGCCGGCATATCCAGGCCGCGTCAAAATCCGTCTGCCCGCGCAGGCGGATTTTTGCATGAAACCGGCTATTTTGCAGCGATGGCGCAGATAGATGTTCCCCCCGATTCTCCGCAAGCCGCGCCGCCGCCTGGCCCCGCCGAACGCAGGCGGCTGTTTGTGGAAGGCGCGCGCCAGGCGATTGGCGGCCCCGCCTATCTCGTGGCCATTGCGCTGTTTGGCGTCGGCGGGCTCGCCAAGGCCGCCGGCTTTCCACCGGCGACGGCCTTTCTCTCGACATTGCTGATCTGGGCGGGGCCGGCGCAGGTTCTGTTTTTCGGCGCGATTGCGGCGGGAACGGCGCTGCCGGCGGTGGCGGTCTCGATCAGCCTGTCCTCGATCCGCCTGATGCCGATGGTCCTGTCGCTCCTGCCGATGTTGCGGACGCCGACGACGAGCCGGCGCACGCTGTTCTTCGCCACGCATTTCGTGGCGGTGACGGTATGGGCGGAATCCCTGCGCCGGCTGCCCGAAATGGAGCGGGAAAAGCGTCTGCCCTTCTATTTCGGCTTCGCTACCGCCTGCATCGGCGTCACCGCCATTTTCACGCAGGCCGGCTATTACATGACGGCGGCGCTGCCGGGGCCGCTGGCGGCCGGCATCCTGTTTCTGACGCCGATCTATTTCCTGTCGACGCTGTTGCGGGCCGCGCGCGCGCCGATCGACTGGTTCGCCTTGATTTTCGGCCTGACGCTTGCGCCGGTCACGCAGGCCTGGGTCGGCGGCGGTTTCGACCTTCTGGCGCTGGGGCTCGTCGGGGGCGCGGGGGCCTATGTCTGCGGCCGCTTCGTCACGGCGCGGCGGGCGGAGCGCGCTGCATGAGTTTTGCGCTCGATCAGGGCGGGCTTGCCCCCTACGTCATCCTGATTGTCGTCGGCTTTCTGCCGAGCGAGATCTGGCGCTGGATTTCCTTTTTCGTCGCGCGCGGCGTCAACGAGGGGTCGGAAATCTTCGTTTTCGCGCGCGCCGTCTCCTCGGTGCTGCTGGTGGGCGTGGTGGGGCGTCTCATTCTTGCGCCCGCAGGCGCGCTGGCGGGCGTTCCGCTGGCGGCGCGGCTGGCGGCGCTGGCGGTTGGCTACGTCGCCTTCCTCGCGTTCCGGCGTTCGGTGCTCGCAGCGATTCTGTGCGGCGAGGCCGCGATCATTGCGGCGGCCGGGTGGTGGGGCTGAGGGCTGCCGGGCGATCTCGTTCCGGGGAAACCCTGTCCGGCCCCCGAAAGGCGGCCAGATCAGGCTTGTGGAAGCGTCAGGCTTGTGGAAGCGCCGCCTTGATCTTGGCGGCGCTGGCCGCAATCGCTGCTGCGTCGCCGGCCTGACCCGGCGGGCGCAACGGCACGCCCTCCCAGCGCGGCAGAATGTGGAAATGCAGGTGAAACACCACCTGCCCGCCCGCCGTTTCATTGAATTGCTGGACGCTGACGCCGTCCGCCTCCAGGCCGGCCATCGCTGCCTTGGCGATGACCTGCACGCGCTGAATGAGGGCTGCCAGCGTCTCGGGCTCGATATCCACAATGTTGCGGGCGGGGGCTTTGGGGATGACAAGCACATGTCCGTTCGTGCGCGGCATGATGTCCATGAAAGCGAGGGCTGCGTCGTCCTCGTAGACCTTGGTGCAGGGTAATTCTTCGCGCAGGATCTTGGCGAAGATGTTTTTTGGATCGTAGTCGGGCATGTCATCCTCTTTGTGGGGAAAAATGTTCGCCGCCCCGGAGAGCGCGGTCAAGCCGCGTTCAGCAGGAATTCATGTCGTGCGGACGAAAGTGTCCGGACTGGCGGAGCGAAGCCGTCGAAAGCAGACTGAAGAAAGAAGCACCATGATCAGAAAGACGATTTTCGCAGCAATGGTTCTGGCGGGTTCGGCGTTCGGCGCGCTTTCGCCTGCTTCCGCCATGCCGTTCGCCAGCGATTTCGGCGCGCAGGGCGCGCAGGTCGAGTTTGTGCGCGGCGGCTGCCGGTCGGGCTGGCGTCCCGATCATTGGGGGCGCTGCGTCCGCGACTATCGGCCGCGTCGGGCGCGGCCTCCGCGCTGGGGTCGTGACGACTATCGCGACCATCGTCCGCGCCAGGCGCGGCCTCCGCGCTGGGATCGCCCCGGCTATCGCGACCATCGACCGTCGCGCCCCATGTATAACGACCATCGGCAATATCAGCCCGGCCGCTATTGAGGTTGAAGCGGGGCGGCCGGATGGCCGGCCGCCTCATCCCCGCCTGAAGGGAACATAATCGGCATAGGCTTCCATGTTCGCCTCGACCTGGGTTCGTTCGCGCCCGAGATATTCGGCAACGGCGCGCTCGAGCCTGGGGTCGGCGAATTCATGCAGGGAATAGGTCTCGACGGGCCTGTAACCGCGCGCGAGTTTGTGCTCGCCCTGGGCGCCGGCTTCGACCCGCTTGAGCCCGCGCGAAATAGCAAAATCAATCGCCTGATAGTAGCAGGCCTCGAAATGCAGGAAGGGGCGGTCCTCGATCGCGCCCCAATTGCGGCCGTAGAGCGCGTGATCGCCGATCAGATTGAGCGCGCCGCCGATATAGCGTCCCGCCCGCCTGGCCATAACCAGCAGAATGCGATCCGCCAGTCTCTCGCCGATCAGCGAGAAAAACGCGCGGGTGAGGTAGGGCCGGCCCCATTTGCGCGAGCCCGTGTCCATGTAGAAGGCGAAAAAGGCGTCCCAATGGGCCTCCTTGATGTCGGCGCCCGTCACCCATTCGATTTCGACGCCCTGTTGCAGGGCGCCGGCGCGCTCCTTGCGGATCGCCTTGCGCTTGCGGGAGGCCAGATCGCCCAGAAAATCCTCGAAGTCGCCATAACCGGGATTGAAGAAATGAAATTGCTGGCCGGTGCGCTGCAACAGGCCGGCCTTTCCCAGCGCGGCCCATTCGGCGCGGGTCGGGAAGGTCATGTGGATGGACGAGGCGCCCGCCTTTCGGGAAATGGCGCGAAAGCCCTGGAGGAGGGCGGCCTGAAGCTCTTGCTGGCGAATCTCTTGCCGGGCGTGAGGGTCCGCGCCGTCCGCCGTCAGCAGGCGGCGTCCGGTGACGGGGGTGAAAGGGACGGCGACCTGAAGCTTCGGGTAATAGTCGCCGCCGGCCCGCTCATAGGCGTCCGCCCAGCCGTGGTCGAAGACATATTCGCCCTGCGAATGAGATTTGAGATAAGTGGGCGCGCAGGCCAGAAGGCCGCCCGTTCCGTCCTCCACCAGAATATGGGCGCCGGCCCAGCCGGTTTTCGGCACAGCGGAACCCGATTCTTCCAGCGCAGACAAAAAAGCGTGCGTCAGGAATGGGTTGAAGGGCTCTTGTTGAAGTTTTGAATCAATCGTTTCGCGCTGGGCGTCTTCGCCGGACGGCGCTTGCACGGATGAGTCGGGGGCTTCGGAAACTGAATCGGATTCGTCCTGCAAGCTATTGTCGGAGTACGAAATTTCAGGATTGGCGCAAGCGTCCCATTTGGCGGGGTCGACTTCGCTCAGGCTGGGGACGATGCGGATCGTGAGTTTTGTGGGCACAGGCCGGTTTCGGAAGGTGGGATAAGGATTTCAATCAGGCGAAGTGCGGGCAGGCGGCTTGCGCCTTTCCAGACCGCCCAAGCAAAATAGGCCGACGATGGAGCAGCGCAACAGCGTTCAGGGCGTAAATCCCTCGAACACCATCTGGTCCGCCCATTTGGCGGCGCGGGTGCGCTGCTGCGGCGTGCGCACCGTCCAGCTCATGACCGGCAGGCCGATGCCGACGCGGCAGAGATTTGGCGCGGCATGCGGCAGGTCGTCGACCCGCCAGGACAGGAAATCGGGCCGGCTGGCGTCGAAGTGCAGGAGATTGGCGAGTTCGACCTGCTTGTGTTTCGGCAGGGCGGCCCATTCGCCTTTGGTAAAGTCGGCTTCGGCCACAATTCCGAGCGGCGTCCGGGAAAGGCCCAGGGCGTCGCGATTTTCCCGCAGATGAGCGATGATTTCCGGGTCGAAACTCTTGATGGCGATGGGAGCGTCCTGGGCGGCGACGATTTGCGCCGTGCGCCGGGCAAGCCTGAGATCGCCGTCGAAGGCGCTCTTGATCTCGACGATGAGCGGGACGCGGGCGTCGATCAGGGTGAGAAAATCGGGCAGGGCGGGGATACGGTCGTGCGAGCCGGAGAGCGCGATTCCAGCGAGATCGGCGGCCGACTTTCGGCGCACAGGGCCGTTTTGCGCGGTCAGGCGGTCGAGGTCGAAATCGTGGAACACCATGGCCTGGCCATCGGCGGAAAGCTGGACGTCGCATTCGATGGCGAAACCGCCGGCAATCGCTGCGCGGGCGGCGGCGGGCGAATTTTCGATTCTGCCGGCGGTTTTGTCGTGCAGGCCGCGATGGGCGATGGGTCGTGCGGTCAACCAGTCAGGCTTGAGCATGGCGGTCTGGTCAAAGCGCGGCTTCAAACATGGCCTCGACCTCGACGGCGGCGTCGAGCGGCAATTGCGCCACGCCGACGGTCGAGCGGGCGTGGCGGCCCCGGTCGCCGAAAATCTCGACCATCAGGTCGGAGGCGCCATTCATCACCTGCGCCAGTTCTTTGAAATCGTTGACGCAATTGATGAACCCACCGAGCCGGAGGCAACGCCCGACGGGGTCGAGACTGCCAAGCTGGGCGCGCACCTGAGCCAGCACATTGATCGCGCAGGCGCGCGCGGCGGCCCGGCCATTCCCGGATGAGACGCCCGCGCCGAGCTTGCCGACATGGGCGGGGTCGATCCTGCCGTCGGGGCCGAGCGGCAATTGACCCGACACGACGAGCAGGCCGCTCATGCGGGAGACGGCGATGTAATTGGCCACCGGCGCCGCGGGCCTGGGCAGGACGAGGCCAATATCCTGCAATCTTTGCTCGGGCAGGCGTTGCGCAGTCTCGTTCATATCGACCTCCGCTCGTTTGCCGCGCCCGAAGCGTCTGCTGCGCCGTTTTGGGCCGGGCAAAGCTCGACCTGCTTGCGGCGCGTTCGTAATTTGGCCATGTCTGTTCTTCATAGACCGCGCCCGGAGGAAGGTCGATGAAGAGATTTGCCGGTTTGGCGTGTTTGACGGTTTTGCCCGTAGCGACTGTCTGTCTGGGGTTGAGCGCGCAGGCGGCCGGCGCGGTTGCGCCGACGCTTGCCTCCCATCGCGCCGTCTATGAACTGAGCCTGTTCTCCTCCAAGGGCGAGAAGAGCCCGAACATGGCGCGCGGGCGCATCGCCTTCGACTTTTCGGGCAATGCCTGCGACGGATATACCCAGAATTTCAGGCAGTTGACGGAATTGCAGCCGGCCGAGGGGCCGGTCCGCATGTCCGACATGCGCTCCGCCACATTCGAGGACGCAGGCGCCAGGAATTTTCGGTTCAAGGTTGAATCGAAGGTCGACAATCGCGGCGTCGAGGAGATCGACGGCTCCGCGTCCAAATCCGGCGACGGCGCTCTCTCGGTGCGTCTGATGCGCCCGCGTCCGAGCCGCCTCGATCTTGCTCAGGACGTGGTGTTTCCGACCGAGCACATCATGCGAATCATCCAGGCCGCGCAGGCCGGCCAGCGCACCTTGTCGCTCAAGGCGTTCGACGGGACGGACACCGGCCGCAAGGTGTTCGAGACGCTGGCCATCATCGGCAAGGAGGAGGTCGGGGCGCCCGCCGAAAAGGCGGCCCAGGCCGAGCAGCTCAAGAACATGAAGCGCTGGCCGGTCACGATCTCCTATTTCGAGACCGACAAGAAGGACAATACGCCCAATTACGTCCTGTCCTTCGATCTCTACGAAAACGGCGTGTCGCGCGCGCTCAAGCTGGACTATGGCGATTTCGTCCTGGCCGGCGAGATGAAGCAGTTGGAATTTTTACCGACCAAGCCCTGCAAGCAGAAGAAATAACGCTGCCGGGCCGGCTCAACGCCTGACCTTGCCGCCATCTCCGCCAAAACCGATGCCCTTGACCAGCGCGCCGTCGCCGAATTTTTCTCGGATGGCGTCGATGGCGGTTTCGGCGGCCTTGAGCCTGCCGATGTCGGTGTCGGCAAGGTCGGCCATGTCGGCGAAATCGCCTTCCCTCAGATCGCCGACGCCGACGCCGATCAGCCGGTAGCGGCCCTTGCCAATCTCCGGCTCGAGCATTTCGCGGGCGATGGGGAAGATGCGGGCGGCAAGCTGGGTAGGGCGAAGGCCGGAGCGCGAGCGCGTCTTGATCCTGAAATCCGCCGTTTTCAGCTTGAGCGTGATGGAGGCGCCGGCGAGATCGGCCTTTTTCAGCCGCGCAGCGACCTTTTCGCTTAAGGCGTGCAGGATGCGGATCAGGGTTTCGGCGTCGGCTATATCGGTTTCAAAGGTCGTTTCGGCGGAAATGCTCTTGGCCTCGCGGTCGGGGCTGACGGGGCGGGCGTCGATGCCGTTGGCGAGGCGCCACAGCCGCCGGCCCTCGGGGCCGAAGGAGCGCATCATGTCGGCTTCTTCGCGCGCCTGAATATCGGCAATGATCGACAGGCCGCTGCGTGAAAAACGCTCGGAGGCGACCTTGCCGACGCCCCAGATGCGCGAGACGGGCAGGGGGGCAAGCAGGTTTTTGGCCTCGGCGCGTCCGACGATGGCGAAGCCGCGCGGCTTGTCCATGTCGGAGGCGAGTTTCGCCAGGAACTTGCAATAGCTCAAACCCACCGAGACGCTTATGCCGATCTCGGCCTCCACTTCATGCGCGAAGCGGGCGAGCGTGAGCGCCGGCGATCCGTGATGCAGGCGCTGCGTGCCGGCGAGGTCGAGAAAGGCCTCGTCGATGGAGAGCGGTTCGACCAGCGGCGTCAAAGTCAGCATTTTCGCGCGGACCTGCCGGCCGACGGCGACATATTTCGCCATGTCCGGCTTGAGCACGACCGCATCCGGGCACAGCGCGCGCGCCTTGAACATGGGCATGGCGGAGCGCACGCCGGACATGCGCGCGATATAGCAGCAGGTGGAGACGACGCCGCGCTTGCCGCCGCCGATAATCAGCGGTTTTTCGCGCAATTCCGGGTTATCGCGCTTTTCGACGGCGGCGTAGAAGGCGTCGCAATCGATATGGGCGATGGCGAGACGATCGCGCTCGGGATGGACGAGAAGGCGTGGCGAGCCGCAGGCCGCGCACCGCGCCGCGCCCATGCGGGTCGGCGTCAGGCAATCCCGGCAGAACGGCGCGCCTTCCATGTCAATCGTTCCAGATGGCGGGGCCGGACAGGAGCAGGCGGGCGGCGGCGATGCGTTCGGGCGCAAGGCGCGATTGCGAGGCGAAATCCAGAAAATCGGGCTCGTATCCCGCCAGATGATCGAGGACGCAAGCCAGAAAACCGGGTTCTGCGGCTGCTGTGCGAAGACCTGCCGGATCGAGCCCGGTGAGGGCCAGACAGCGGTTCAGGCGGTCGTCGTCGGCTGCAATATGCGCGAGAGCCTGAACGGCTATCGTCTCGGCTTCCTCGCGCGAAAGCGCGCCGTGTGCTTTTTGAGGATTTTTGGTAGATAATCGTCGGGTCGACAAGGATTTTCCTTTCGTAAATCTATCGCGTCTAGATTTCCTCAAACAGCGATCCGTTTGATCCGGGAAAATGTAGCCGTATCAGCCGAATCTGGGACCGCGCGCGGGCTAGAGATGCCGAAGACCATTCTGATTGTCGAAGACAACGAGCTCAATATGAAGCTCTTCAATGACCTGCTGGAAGCGCATGGCTACCAGACCTTGCAGGCGCGCAACGGCGTGGAGGCGGTCGAGCTTGCCCGCAAGCACCATCCCAACCTGATCCTGATGGACATTCAATTGCCGGAGGTCTCCGGCCTGCAAGTCACGCAATGGATCAAGGACGACGAATCGCTGCGGTCCATTCCGGTTGTCGCGATCACCGCCTTCGCCATGAAGGGGGACGAGGAAAAGATACGGCAGGGGGGCTGCGAGGCCTATCTGTCGAAACCGATTTCCGTCGTCAAGTTTCTCGAAACCGTCCGCAATTATGCATCCGATTCCGTGGGGTAAGCGTTCATGACCGCTCGTGTTCTCGTTGTCGACGACCTGCTGCCGAACATCAAACTGCTCGAAGCTCGTTTGACGGCCGAATATTTCGACGTCCTCACATCGACCAATGGACCGGAAGCGATCGAGGCCTGCAAGGCGGGTCTGTGCGACATCGTGCTTTTGGACGTCATGATGCCCGGCATGGACGGTTTCGAGGTGTGCACGCGGCTGAAGGCCGATCCCACGACCTCTCATATTCCCGTCGTGATGGTGACCGCGCTCGATCAGGCGGCCGACCGCGTGCGGGGCCTCGATTGCGGCGCCGACGACTTCCTGACCAAGCCGGTCGACGAAGTGGCGCTGATTGCGCGCGTGAAATCACTGTCGCGCCTGAAGGTCACGCTCGACGAATTGCGTTCGCGCGCGCTGGCGTCGGCGCGCCTGGGGCGTTCCGATCCCTTCGTCAACGCCTCCGCCGCCGACGGCCATCACGGCAAGGTGCTGCTCGTCGACGACCGCACGGCCTCAAGCGACCGCATCATCGCGTCCTTGCGCGGCAACCAGACGGTGGATATCGAGACCAGCCCGCAGGAAGCCCTGTTTCGCGCGGCCGAACAAAGCTACGATCTGGCGATTGTCAGCCTTGGCCTGAGCAATTACGACGGCCTGCGTCTGTGCAGCCAGCTCCGTTCGCTGGAGCGTACGCGCGGCCTGCCGATCCTCACCATCGCCGATATCGAGGATCGCCCGAAGATTTTGCGTGGTCTCGATCTCGGCGTGAACGATTATCTCGTACGCCCCATCGACCGCAACGAACTGATTGCGCGCGTGCGCACCCAGGTGCGCCGCAAGCGCTATGCCGAGAGCCTGCGCACCAATGTCGAGCAGGCGATCGAAATGGCCGTTGTCGACGGGCTGACCGGCCTCAACAACCGCCGCTATTTCGACATGCATCTGGCGACCCTGCTCGACCAGGCCGCGCAGGAAGCCAAGCCCTTGTCGCTGCTCGTGCTCGACATCGATTTCTTCAAGAAAATCAACGACACCTACGGACATGACGCCGGCGACGAAATTCTGCGCGCGCTTGCCGGGCGCGTCCGCAAGGCCGTGCGTTCAGTCGATCTGGTGTGCCGCCTGGGCGGCGAGGAATTCGTGATCGTGATGCCCGACACTGCGATCGATATCGCCGGGCGCGTCGCCGAACGCATTCGCCGTGCGATCGGCGCCGAGCCCTTCAACGTCAAGGCAGGGGAGATCGCCGTGCCGGTGACCGTTTCCATCGGCATTGCGGATCGCGGATCCGACGCCAATCCCGATTTCATCTATAAGTCGGCCGACAAGGCGCTTTATGAATCGAAAGCTTCGGGCCGCAACCGGGTGACACTGGCGGCGGCCTGAACGCCGCCAGACTCTGGAAAGCTGGCGGCCTGAACGCCGCCAGATCCTGAAAAGTCTGCAAAATCTGTATTTTATGGCGTTTGCGGCCTGCGCCGGCAGGTGGCGTTCACCTCGTTTGTTTAAGTTAACAAACGGTTCCCATTGGCATTATAAGGCTAACGATTGCAATTCCGCGCGCTCGGAGTAACGTGGTTTTGCCGAGTTGGTTGCATCTGACGACGCGACGAGGATCCAAAACGCGAAGCCGGATCTTCGGTTTCAACAATCGGACGGGTCGCGTCGATCGCGTTAGAATGCGTTTTGGCAGCTTAGAATACCCTACGGAGTGCTCAGGTCCGCCGCATCTCCTGGGTCCGTGGGGTCGGCCGGTTGTCGGCGGTGTAGGAGTGGCCTCCTCGACGCCGCTGACGACCGGCCACCTTCGTTTTTGGCCACCTTTGTTTTGGCCACCCTCGTTTTGGCCGGACGCGCGTTTCCGGTCGGGCGAATCGCTTGCTGCCGCGCCTCCCTCTTTGTGCAGTTCTCCCATTCCCCGTGAGGCGGATTCCGCCATTGCAAGACGAGTTTTCGTTATTGCAAAATCGTGTTTTCGCTACTGCAATATTTGCCGTGCGCGATCCGTGCGGTCGCATCGACGCCGCAACCGGGCGCGCAAAACCCGATTACGGCAGCTTGCGCGCCAGAAACACGGCGCCGGCGATGGGTGAATTGTAATAGGGCTTGATGCGGGCAAAGCCGGCTTCCGCATAAAGCGCCAAAGCGGCCGCCATGGAGGGCAGGGTGTCGAGCCGCATTTCCGTGTAGCCCGCAGAAACCGCAACTTTCAGGATCGCCTCGACCAGACCTTTGCCTGCTCCCAGGCGGCGGCCCTTGCGGGCGACATAAAGCCGCTTCATCTCGCACAGGCCCGGCTCTGCCGGCAGCGGACGCAGCGCGACACAGCCGATCGCCTCGCCGTCGAGGGTGCGGGCCAGCAGCAATTCGCCCTTGGGCGGGGCGTATTCGCCGGGCATGTTTTCGAGTTCGTCCTCGAACCCCTGAAACGACAGATCGACGCTGAGCGTGCCGGCATAAGCGCCAAACAGCCGGATCGCCTCCTGATAGTCCGCGCTGGTGCGCGCGGGGACGATCTGGAATGCCTGAGGGCTCATGAGGGTGGCTCCTTGCAATTTACAAGCGCGGAAGACGCTGTCTGGGAAGAATGGAGGGAAATGGTTGTCGAAAACGAAAAAGGGCGCTTGCGCGCCCTTGAAAAAGTATCAGGCGGGCCAAAGGCCTCACTTGATCTTTGTTTCCTTGAATTCGACGTGCTTGCGTGCGACGGGATCGTATTTCTTGAACGACAGCTTGTCGGTCTTGGTGCGAGCGTTCTTCTTGGTGACGTAAAAGAAGCCCGTGTCCGCCGAGGACAAAAGCTTGATCTTGATGGTGGCGGCCTTGGCCATGGTCTCGTCCAGTCTCGCTTGCCGGCGACAAATCGCCATGCCAACAGAAAAGAGCCGGTGAACGATCCATTCGTCCCGGCCCGAAAGCTCGGCGAAAAATACCCATGGCGCGCCGATTGTCAATGCAAGGCCCGAGGGCGATGCTGCGGCATGATCTCTGTCTTCGGCTCGATCAATCTTGACCTGATCTTCGCCATGGAGGCGCTGCCTGCGCCGGGCGAGACGTTTCTGGCGCGCGACATGCGCGCGGAGCCCGGCGGAAAGGGGGCAAACCAGGCGGTGGCGGCGGCGCGCGAGGGGGCCGGGGTCGCGTTTTTCGGGGCGGTCGGGCGCGACGCCTTTGCGCCGGCGGCGCTTGCGGGCCTGAAATCGGCCGGCGTCGATCTCGCGGGCGTGCGGGCGGTCGAGGCGGCGACAGGCATGGCCTCCATCGTGACGGATGCGCAGGGGCGCAACGCCATTGCGGTGGCGCCCGGCGCAAACCTGTGCGCCAGACAGGCCGACCTTCCGGCAAGGGCGCTTGGGCCCGGCCAAATCCTTCTCGTGCAGATGGAATGCGATCCCGGCGAAACCGCCGATCTGATTCTTCGCGCCCATGCGGCGGGCGCCCGGACCATACTCAATCTCGCGCCGGCTGCGGCTTTGCCTGCCGATGTCCTGCGCAAAGCGCATATGATTGTCGTCAACGAGAGCGAGGCCGCCTTTCTGGCGCGCCATCTCGGCTGCGCGCCGGAAGCTGCGGCGCTCGCCCGGGCGCTTGGCGTCGCAATCCTGCGCACGCTGGGCGAAGCGGGCAGCGAGGCCTTCATGGACGGCGCGCGCTACAGGGCCGAAGCCCATCGCGTGAAAGCGCTCGATACGACGGGCGCCGGGGATTGCTTTGTCGGCGTGCTGGCGAGCGCGCTCGATCGCGGGCTCTCCCTGCCCGACGCCATGAAACGGGCTGGCGCAGCGGCCGCCCTTTCCTGTACGAAGCGCGGCAGTCAGGGCAGTTTGCCCGATGCGGCGGCGATCGACGCTGCGCTTGCGGGGTAAGCCCGCCGCATATCCCAACCGCAAAAGTTTCCAACTTTTGCGGGATATGCGGGTTGTTTCACCGCATATCCTTATCGCAAAAGTCTCCAACTTTTGCGGGATATGTGGGTTGTTTCACCGCATATCCTTATCGCAAAAGTCTCCAACTTTTGCGGGATATGCTGTAGGAGGCGGGGCGAAAGGGGCGTGCCCCCTGGAGAGCGCGCGCCCCTCGGAGAGCGTTTGGTGGCCTATTCGGTCAAGGAAATATTCAAGACATTGCAGGGCGAGGGCGGGCAGGCCGGCCGCGCGGCGGTGTTCTGCCGTTTTTCCGGCTGCAACCTGTGGAGCGGACGCGAAGCCGATCGCGCGACTGCGATCTGCCGGTTCTGCGATACCGACTTCGTGGGGGTCGACGGCGAGGGCGGCGGACGTTTCGCCAGCGCCGGTCAACTGGCCGCGCGCATCGAACAGACATGGCGCGGCGACATGGCGCGCCGCTATGTCGTCTTCACAGGCGGCGAGCCCTTGCTGCAACTCGACGCCGCGCTGATCGCAGCAATCGCTGCGCGCGGTTTCGAGATTGCGGTCGAGACCAATGGCGCAATCGCCGCGCCTGCGGGCATCGACTGGATTTGCGTGAGCCCGAAAGCCGGCGAGCCGCTTGCCCAGATCACCGGGCAGGAGCTCAAGCTCGTGTTTCCGCAGGAAGGCGCCATGCCGCAGGATTTCGAGCATCTTGCGTTCGAGCGCTTCTTTCTTCAGCCGATGGATGGCCCGAATCGCGCGGAAAACACCGAAAGGGCGATCGCCCATTGTCTTGCGCATCCGCAATGGCGCATCAGTTTGCAAACCCACAAATTGATGGGCATTCCGTGAGCGCTTCCATCAAGCAGCAAGATTTCCCATGACCCGCATCGGCCGGACCTATCGTTTCGAATCCGCGCATTTCCTGCCGCGTGTGCCCGAGGGGCACAAGTGCAGGAATCTGCACGGGCATAATTACCGCATCGAGATCGTGCTGCGCGGGCCGATCGACGAACGCGGCTTCGTCAAGGATTTCTGGGAGATCGACGCAGATGTCGCGCCGCTGCTGCGTCAGGTCGATCATCGTCTGCTCAACGATGTTCCGGGCCTCGAAAACCCGACCGCCGAAATCATCGCGGCATGGTTTCTCGCGCGCATAAAGAATTGCGAGCGTGTGCGCGTCTACGAGAACGACGATTGCTGGGCCGAGGTCGAAGCCGCAGCTCCCGGCGTCTGATCGTTCTATTGCGCCGCATTCCGCCGGAGCGCGACGACCAGAACATAGCATGCGAACATGGCGGCCAGGCCGCCGAACAGGCCATGGGCCGGCGAAGCGTCGAGCGTTGCGCCCAGCAGCGGCGGGCCGGTCATCATGCCGCACGCATAGAGCATGACATAGGCGGAATTGGCGGCGGCAAGGTCTGCGCCCGTGTAGCGGCCGCCAAGCAGGGCAAGGCCGATCATGTAAATGCTGCCGACAACGCCGCCCCAGAAAAACAGGAGAGCGGCGAAGGCTGTCGGCCGATGGGCGAGCATCATGATCGCGAGCGCGCCGACAAGACCGACGATGGCGACGATTGCAATCAGCTTCCTGCGGTCGACGCGGTCGGAGAGAATGCCGAGGGGCAATTGAAAGACGACATTGCCCGCCGCAAGACAGGTGACGAAGAGAACGCCTGTCTGCGTGTCGAGGCCGTTTCGCAGGGCGTGGACGGGCAGGAGGCCCATGGCGCCGGTTTCGAGCGCGCCGAACAGGAGCGCCGCCAGCATGATGGTGGGCGCGCGCCCGATCATCGCCCAGGCGGGGCGTTTGGCATGCGCGGAAAAACCCGGCATTTGCGCGCCGGCTGCGACGATCGGCGCGCCGCCGAGCGCAAACAGCGCCATTGCGGTGTAAAAGGCGATGCGTCCGTCCGTGCCGACAAGCCCGAGAATGACCGGCCCGATCGCAAAGCCGAGATAGAGCGAACTGGAATAGACGCCGATCCAGAAACCGCGCTTTTCCGGCGGGGCAAGCGCGTTGATGGCGTATTCGCTGACGACGAAGACGAGCGTGAGCGCGACGCCGAACAGGAAACGGATCGGGTACCACCACCAGACATTGGCGACGAAGGCGAGCAGCGCCAGGCTCAATATGCCGAGCGCAAGCGATGCGATCATCAGGCGGCGCACGCCGAGATTGCGCACGAACATCGGCACGAGCGGCGAAACGAGAATGGTCGCAACGCCCGACATGGCCACGCCCCAGCCATTGGCGCTGGCGCTGAAACCGGCCGCCTCCATGCGCACCGATATCAGCGGCACGGTCATCGACAGGCCGACGCCGACAATGGATATGGCCGCAATCGCAGCGACGAGAGAAAGGCGGCTGGTCATGGCCTCAGGCGAAAACATGCGGGCTGCGGCGCGCGCGGCATTGCAGCGCTCCGCCGGCAACGGGGAAGGCGCATGACTTGCCGCGCCGGCGCGGCGATGGCAAGGGCGTTTGGCGGGCGCCTATAATTCCTCGCGGAACCAGACGCGCTGCTTCTCGTAATAGAAGGGCGCGGGCGCATCGTGGCGCATGCCGCCGGCGATGCGCGTCTCCAGCTCCTTCAGCACGACGCCGGTAATATGCGGCAGGTCGAGCTCCCGGGCTTCCTTCAGGGGCACCCAGACCAGTTCGACCAGTTCGGTGTCGGGCGTGACCACGCCATCGACCTTGTGGGCGATCCATTGCGCGTCGAGACACAGAAAGGTCGTGTCGAAACGCTTGGGCCGCTTGGGCGGCGTGATGGCGCGCGCGATGAAGCGCATTTCCGAGAGGTCGGGCGCAATGCCGTGCGAGACGAAATCCGACCAGTCGCCGGCAGGCGCCTTGTCGATCCTGCCTTGCCGGCCAAGCAGCAGGCCCGTCTCCTCGAAGGTTTCGCGGACGGCGGCGAGCGCCAGTGCACGCGCGCCGGATTTGGTCGGTTTCACGCGGCGCTTGGCGAGCTTTTCCTCGACAATGGCGGGCAGCGGCGCCAGCGTCTGCATCTTGCGGTCGGCGGTCTCGATGCGGCCGCCGGGAAAGACGAATTTGCCGGCCATGAATTTGTGGCCGGCATGACGCTTGCCCATCAGCACCTTCGGAACGGGCCCCGCGCGGTCGAGCAGGATAAGGGTTGCGGCAAGTTTTGGCCGCACGTTCGGCCATTTGCGCTCGCGGTCGTGCGCCGTCATGAATTTTGCGTGCGCATGCTCTGTGCTTGCCTGCGGCGTCTGACTGGCGCCGGCCGATTTTTCCGTCATGGTCCGTCCGCTTTGATAGGTCGATTTTGTCGGACGATGTTACGCCTAACCGCCGTGTCCGCCAAATGCGGGTGCGCCCCGGCGTTCGGGCAGGCGGATCAGGGTTTGCGCGGCCCCGCTCCCAGCGCGGCCTCCTCGTCCGCCTCGCCGCCGAACCCGTGCATGCGCAAAGCCCATTGGTAGCCGACCAGCGCGCCTTTCACGAGCGGCAATATCCAGAGCGAAGCGAGGATGACGAAGGACGACCACAGCGCCGCATGCAGCCAATAGGGGGCGTCCGGCCAGAATTCGTCGAAGATCAGGAGGGCGGCGACCACGAGATGGCCGACGATGGAAATGGTGACATAGGGCGGGGCGTCGTCGGCGCGCTGATGGTGCAATTCCTCGCCGCAGACGGGACATGAATCGGCAACCTTGAGATAGGCGCTGAAAATCCTGCCTTTGCCGCAGGCCGGGCAGCGGCAGGCGAAACCGCGCCGCATGGAGAGCCAGAGGTCGCGCGTATCGGAATTGGCCGGACGGGAAGCCGGCGCGCTCGAGGCGGTCACAATCTGGTCCCCTGTCATGTTCAGCCCCTTTTGTAGCCACCGGTCCCCTTGCGGGAAAGGGACTTTTTGCCGCGACTGGTTTTGGCCTTGCCGGGTTTGGCCTTGCCGGGTTTGACCTTGCCGCTCCTGACCGGGCGTGCGCGCAGGCCGGCGCCCCTGAGCGCGCGCCCTTCGCTGAGGATTTCAAACCGCAGGGCGCCGGCCATGGGAGCGGCTTCCACAAGCCGCACCTCGATGGCGTCGCCCAGACGAAACGCCGTTCCCGAGCGCGCGCCGACAAGCGCATTGTGGACCTCGTCGTGCCGGAAGAATTCGTCGCCGATGGTGGAGGCCGGCACGAAACCGTCCGCGCCGGTTTGGTCGAGTTTCACGAACAGACCGGCGCGCGTGACGCCGGCGACCTTGCCGGCAAAGCGCGCGCCGATCTGGCCCGCCAGAAATCCCGCGATCAGCCGGTCGTTGGTCTCGCGCTCGGCCGTCATGGCGCGACGTTCGGCCGCCGAAATGCGCGTGGCGATTTCGGGAAGATCGTCCGGCGCCATGTCGGGCAGGCCGCCGGGGCCCAGATGCAGCGCGCGCACCAGCGCGCGATGGACGACGAGATCGGCGTAGCGGCGGATGGGCGAAGTGAAATGCGCGTAGCGGCGCAGGTTCAACCCGAAATGCCCGTAGTTCTGCGCGGTATATTCGGCCTGCGCCTGGCTGCGCAGCACGACTTCGTTGACGACGTGCTCATGTTCGCTCGCCCGGACGCGCGCGAGAATATCGTTGAAGTGTTTTGCGCGCATCGTCTGCCCCTTGGCCAGACGCACGCCGATGGTCGCCAGAAATTCCGAGAGCGCGTTGAGTTTCTCGACGGTCGGTTCGTCATGCGCGCGAAAAATCAGCGGCTGGCGTTTTTCTTCCAGGGTTTCGGCCGCTGCGACATTGGCGAGGATCATGAATTCCTCGATCAGGCGATGCGCTTCCAGACGGGGCGGAACCTCGACCCTGTCGACCGTGCCGTCGGTCTTCAGCCTTATCTTGCGCTCGGGCAGATCGAGATCGAGCGGCCCGCGTTTTTCACGCGCGATCTTCACGCAATTGTAGGCGGCAAGCAGCGGTTCGAGCGCGGTTTTCATCAGCGGCGCGCAGGTTTCGTCGGGCTTGCCGTCGAAGGCCTGCTGCGCCTGCTGGTAAGAGAGCTTTGCGGCGGAGCGCATCATCACGCGATGAAACGTATGGCCGATCTTTGCGCCGGTCTTGTCGATCCGCAGACGCACGGCGAGCGCGGGGCGGTCTTCGCCGGGGCGCAGCGAACACAGATCGTTTGAAATGCGCTCGGGCAGCATGGGCACGACGCGGTCGGGGAAATAGACCGAATTGCCTCGTGCGAGGGCTTCGCGGTCGAGCGCGGAATTCGGGCGCACGTAGAAAGAGACATCGGCGATGGCGACGGTGACGATGAAACCGCCTTCATTGTCTTTATCCGTATCGACTTCGGCAAAAACCGCGTCGTCGTGATCTTTTGCATCCGGCGGGTCGATGGTGGCGAGCGCCATGGCGCGCCAGTCTTCGCGACGAAAACCTTCCGCTTCCATTTTCGCTTGTCCGGCCTTGCCGGCCTCGGCCAAGGTTTCGGCGCGAAAAACGTCGGGCAGGCCATGTGTCGCAATCGCGATCTGGCTCACCGCCTTCTCGCTCCCGATGGCGCCGATCACATCCTTCACGCGAGCGCCTGGAAGCCCGGCAAGGCGTGTGCGAAGAATGTCGACGGCGACGAGATCGCCGTCGCGCGCGTTGTCGCGGTCGGCCTCGCTGACGGCGAGTTCGCGGCCAAGCTGCTTCTTGTCGATGGGTTCGATGCGCCCGCCGCCGCCGCGCGCATCGGCGCGAAAAATGCCGAGGACACGCGATTTCTGTTTCGACAGAAGCTTTATGACGCGCCCGACATAGGCGGGCGCGCCGGGACGCGCGTCGCGCTCGCGCTCGGCGCGCACCAGCGCGCGGTCGCCGACGCCGGGCGCAGGCATGCCGGGTTTGGCGCGACGCGGAATGTGCAGAATTATGCGCGGCGCCTCGCCGTTCCGGCTTGTGTCCCATTCGACGGGACGCGCGATCAGTTCGCCGTCGGCGTCGCGGCCCGTGATGTCGCAGACGCCGACCGGCGGCAGGGCGCCGCGCATGAGCAGGTTCTTGCCGCGCATATCGATAACGCCATCTTCTTCGAGATCGCGCAGCATGCGCTTGAGGTCGATCTTGTCGGACCCCTTGATGCCGAATTCACGTGCGATCTCACGCTTGCCGATCTTCGACAGATTTCCGCCCGCGCGTTCACGCGCGACGAAGGCGAGAATTTCTTCGCGCGAGGGCAGGGCGGCGGTTTTTTTCAGCGACATGCGCACTCCTGCCTCCCCTTTACGGACCGGCGGCGCATTCGCCAAGCGCGGGCGCGAGACCGAATCCGGTCCAGTCGGGAAGGCGCCGGCCCAAACGCGAACCTTGAATCCCGGACCGGCCTTTGGCCGTCCGGAACGACGGTCCGGCGCGATGCGCCGCTTATTCCTTTACAGCCTTTTTGGCAGCCTTCTTTACAGCCTTCTTGGCGGGCTTTCCGGCGGTTCTGCCGCCGGCGAACGGCGTTTCGTCGCTGTCTTCGATTTTCTTCGGCTTTGCGGCGGCTTTCTTGGCCGCTGTTTTTTTGGTTGCGGTTTTTTTGGCCGCCGCCTTTTTCGTCGGTCCCTTCTTGCCGGTGGCCGCCGCGCGGGCGTTCACCAGGTCGATGGCGTCGGCAAGCGTCACGCTGTCGGGCGACTGGCTCTTGGGGATGGTTGCAAAGACCTTGCCCCAGGCGACATAGGGGCCGAAACGGCCGTCCTTCACGACGAGCGCGCCGCCGTCGGGGTGGTCGCCGAGGCTGCGGCCGGAGCCGTCGCGGCCTTCCTGCTTGGCCTTGATGAGTTCAAGCGCCGCCTCAAGCGTCAGGGTCTCGCCATCCACGCCCTTGGGGATGGTGGCGTTGACCTTGGCCCAGTTCACGTAAGCGCCGAAGCGGCCGGACTTGATGGCGACGAGGCCGCCTTCCGGGTGTTGCCCGAGTTCGCGCGCGGTGGCGGCGCCGAAGCGGCCTCCGCCCTGTTCCTTCTGCACAATCAGATCGATGGCGCGATTGGCGCCGATCTCGAGCACGTCGTCGTCGCGGCCGATGTTGGCGTAGGTGCGGCCGTGCTGGACGTAGGGGCCGTAGCGCCCGATGCCGGCGAGAATCGGCTCGCCGCTGTCGGGATGGCGGGCGACTTCGCGCGGGAGCGCCAGAAGTTTCAACGCTTTTTCGAGCGTTACGTCCTCGGGCTTGAGGCCGCGCGGCAGCGAGGAGCGCCTGGGCTTTTCGTCGCCGTCCTCGCCCTGTTCGCCAAGCTGGATATAGGCGCCGAAGCGCCCGTCGCGGATGGTGACTTCCGCGCCCGTCTCGGGGTCGTTGCCCAGAACCTTGACGCCCGGACGCTCGCCATTGGCGATAGCCTCCGCCGTCAGCGGCGAGAGCGTGCGCGTGAACCGGCATTCCGGATAGTTGGAGCAGCCGATGAAAGCGCCGAACTTGCCGATCTTCAGCGACAATTGGCCGGCGCCGCAGGACGGGCAGGCGCGCGGATCGCCGCCGTCGGCCTTTGCCGGGAAAATGTGGGGGCCGAGCAGATCGTTGAGGGCGTCGAGCACCTGCGTGGTGCGCAATTCCGTGGTTGCCGCGATGGAGGCCGAAAATTCTTCCCAGAAGGCGCGCAGAACGGCTTTCCAGTCGATCTCGGAATTGGAGACGCGGTCGAGCTGTTCTTCGAGGCCGGCGGTGAAATCGTACTCGACATAGCGCTGGAAGAAGCTTTCCAGAAAGGCCACGACGAGGCGGCCCTTGTCCTCGGGCACGAGGCGCTTCTTGTCGATCTTCACATAATCGCGGTCGCGCAGCACGGCGAGCGTGGAGGCGTAGGTGGAAGGGCGCCCGATGCCCAGCTCCTCCATCCGCTTGACCAGGGTCGCTTCGGTAAAGCGCGGCGGCGGCTCCGTGAAATGCTGTGTCGCCTCGATTTTTTCGCGCGCGCAGGGTTCGCCGGCGGCCATTGCGGGCAGGCGGCTGGAATCCTCGTCCCCGGGATCGTCGTCCCTGCCTTCCTGATAGAGCTTCAGAAAGCCGTCGAAGCGGACGACCTGGCCGGTGGCGCGCAGATCGATGGCGCGGGCGCCGGCCCTGGCCTCGATCTCGACTGTCGTGCGTTCGAGTTCGGCGGATTCCATCTGGCTGGCGATGGTGCGGATCCAGATGAGTTCGTAGAGCCTGGCCTGCTCGGAATCGAGCATGCCGGCCACACGGCGCGGCAGTCGCGCCATGTCGGTCGGACGGATCGCCTCGTGCGCCTCCTGCGCGTTCTTGGCCTTGGCGGTATATTTTCGCGGAACTTCGGGGACGTAATTTGCGCCGTATTCCTGGCCGATGACCTTGCGGGCCGCCGCCACGGCTTCGGGCGCCATGTCGACGCCGTCGGTGCGCATATAAGTTATGAGTCCGACCGTCTCGCCGTCGATGTCGACGCCCTCGTACAGCCGTTGCGCGATCTGCATGGTGCGGGCTGGCGCAAGCCCCAGTTTCCGCGAGGCTTCCTGCTGCAAGGTGGACGTGGTGAAGGGCGCCGACGGGTTGCGGCGGGCGGGCTTGGCCTCGACCGATCCGACCGTGAAGGCGGCGGTTTCCAGCGCTTGTCTGAAAGCCTCGGCCTCCGTGCCGGCGCCAATGTCGAGGCGGCTGATTTTCCGGCCGTCCGCGCCGACGAGGCGGGCGATGAAAGGTTGGCCGGCCTTGGTTCTGAGGTGGGCCGTCAGCGACCAATATTCGCGGGCGACGAATTTCTCGATATCGAGTTCGCGGTCGCACACCAGACGCAGCGCCACCGATTGCACGCGGCCCGCCGAGCGGGCGCCCGGCAGTTTGCGCCAGAGCACCGGGGAAAGATTGAAGCCGACGAGATAGTCGAGCGCGCGGCGCGCCAGATAGGCCTCCACAAGCGCTGCATCCACCTCGCGCGGATGTTTCATGGCGTCGAGGATGGCGTCTCTGGTGATGGCGTTGAAGACGACGCGCTCGATCTTCTTGTCTTTCAAGACCTTCTTGTTGCGCAGCACTTCCAGAACGTGCCAGGAAATGGCCTCGCCCTCACGATCCGGATCGGTCGCCAGAATGACCTTGTCGGCGCCCTTCACGGCGCTGGCTATGTCGGACAGGCGCTTGGCGGCCTTGGCGTCGACTTCCCATTTCATGGCGAAATCGTCGTCGGGCGCAACGGAGCCGTCCTTGGCCGGCAAGTCGCGGACATGGCCGAAGGAGGCGAACACTTCGTAATCGCGTCCCAGATATTTGTTGATCGTCTTGGCCTTGGCGGGCGATTCGACGATGACGACGTTCATGAATCTTCTGTTCCCGAATTTTCTGTACTTGAATCTTGTGTTCCTGCGCGTCTTCCGGCAGGGCCGAAATTCGCATAGAGCGGGATGCGCTTTGACCGGGTCAAAACGCATCCCGCTCTATGCCTTTGATTGCGATCGGTTTTCCGAATTTCTGTCGTTGCCGTCAAAAGTCGGGTTGCTCTCGCAGGGCCCTTCGGGGCAGGTGCGGGAACATGGTCGAGCATGTCTGGCCTGTCAAATCAGGGGAATGGTCCGCCGCTCCTTCCCGAGCGTCATGACTTTACGGGTTGTCAAGCACCTCCTGAAACAATGGCCGGGATATGCACATCTGGGTTGGGGAATGTCTGGCCTGTTTTCACACCGCCTATGCCGTTTGACGGCGTTATCCGCACTTGTCGTCGCCGCCAGCGACGCTCAGGCCGCCTCGAACATCTATTCGACGATGCTGGAGCGGCAATTCCTTTCCTGGCGCATATGGACGACAGGCGTGTCGCGCCTGGACGATGGCATGCTGTTTGCCCTGATCGCCGTCATATTGGGGCTGGCCATCATTGTCTCCATGTTCGCCCGGATCATGTTCAAGGGGCAGGGCCTGAGCTTTCAGGCAGGCTGGCTCGTGTCGCTGCCGATCATCGTGGGGGCGCTGGTCGGCTATACGATGATGCGGCCCTATCCGCGTCTGGACGATATGCCGGCCATGCTGGCGCTTGCGGTGCTGGCCAGTCTGTTCTGCCTGTTTTGCGCCCGCTTCTTTGTGGGTGCGGATGATGCGCCGCCCGAGCGCTCCAGACGCGAGGCCGAGCCGGAAAAGGCGGTCGACGAAAGACGCGTGAAAATGGCGATGCGCGGGCCGGCGAGCGCCAAGCGCTTCTGATACGGACCGGCGCCCGGCGCAGGAGGCGGTTTTCGCGTTCCCCGTCGCCGGAGGCTGTGGAATTCAGACGCATACATGCTGTAGCCTCTTGCGAAAGGCGCGCCTTTCCCGCATAGAGCGGGCCGATGTCGCACGCTGCGCCCCGGCCGATCTTTCCGCACCGCCACCTGCTCGGGATCGAGGGGCTTTCGCGCTCCGCCATAGAGGCGCTGCTTGATCTCTCCGAAGAGGCGGTGGACGTTTCCCGTCAGGTCGAAAAAAAGCGCGCGACGCTGCGCGGGCGCACGCAGATCAATCTTTTCTTTGAAGCCTCGACCCGCACGCAATCTTCCTTCGAGCTTGCCGGCAAGCGCCTCGGCGCAGACGTCATGAACATGTCGGTCGCCAATTCCAGCGTGAAGAAGGGCGAGACGCTGATCGACACGGCGATCACGCTCAACGCCATGCGTCCGGACATTATCGTGGTGCGGCATGCGCAGGCCGGCGCCGTTCATCTGCTCGCCCGCAAGGTCGACTGCTCCGTGGTCAACGCCGGCGACGGCGCGCACGAGCACCCGACGCAGGCGCTGCTCGACGCGCTCACCATTCGCCGCAACAAGGGGCGGATCGAGGGGCTGAACGTTGCGATCTGCGGCGACATTCTTCACTCGCGCGTGGCGCGCTCCAACATCATTCTGCTGGCGACGCTGGGCGCGCGCGTGCGCGTGATTGCGCCTTCGACCCTGCTGCCGGCGGGCGTCGAGCGCATGGGCGTGGAGGTTTTCCGCGACATGAGCGAGGGGCTGGCCGACGCCGACATCGTGATGATGCTGCGCCTGCAACGCGAGCGCATGAACGGCGCCTTCGTGCCTTCGACGCGCGAATATTTCCGCTTCTTCGGCCTCGACGCCGAGAAGATGAAATTCGCCAGACCCGATGCGCTCGTCATGCATCCGGGGCCGATGAATCGCGGGGTCGAAATCGATTCCGCCATCGCCGACGGGCCGCAGTCCCTGATCCGCGAGCAGGTGGAAATGGGCGTGGCCGTGCGCATGGCCGTGCTCGAAGCGCTCGCGCGCCATCTGCCCAACGAATGAGCGCGGGCCCGGGAGGAAGACGCAATGGTCGCCATCGCGCGCATGATCGCCCTCTTTGCCTCCGCCGTGTTTCTGGAAATCGCGCAAGGCGTCGGTCTGGCCGTTCTGCTGCTTGGCGCCTATATGGGCTGGCGGCGGGCGGGGGCGCACTGGCTGCTGGCGCCGGCGGTTGCCGGCGCGATCGCATCGCAACTCCTGTTTGCGGGCGCAGCCAGCGAGGGCAAGGTGGCCAACGCCATGTCGCACGGCGTCTTTCAATTGTTCGTCTACATCTTCATCTGCCTTCTCGGCTACGCCATCGGCGCGGTTGCGCGAAAATGGCGGTGAGGGGACAGGCGCAATAGATCGGACGGAAATCCATGCAGTTTCTTGCTCCTCAACCCGTCGCGCTCGTCAACGCCCGTCTGATCGACCCCGCGCGCGGGACGCAGACGCAGGGCGGCGTTTTTTCGCGCGACGGGTACATTGTCGAGGCCGGCGCCGGCGTGACGGCGCAAAGCGTGTCGCCCGACGTGCGCGTCATCGATTGCGGCGGCGATTTCGTTGCGCCGGGGCTGGTCGACATGCAGGTCTTCGTCGGCGAGCCCGGCGCCGAGCATCGCGAAACGATCGCGACCGCAACGGCTGCCGCAGCGGCGGGCGGCGTCACCACGATTGTCGCGCGCGCCGACGCCAATCCGCCCGTCGACGACCCTGCCGTCGTCGATTTTCTGCGCCGGCGCGCGCGCGACACGGGCAGCGTGCGCGTGCTGCCGATGGCTGCGCTCACGCGCGGGCGCGAAGGCAGGGAGATCGCCGAATTCGGCCTGCTGATGGAGGCAGGCGCCATTGCGTTCGGCGACGCCGGCCGCTCTTTGCGCAATGCGCAGGTGATGCGCCGCGCTTTATCCTATGCGCGCGATTTCGGCGCGCTGATCGTGCATTACGCCGAAGATCGCGATCTTGCCGAAGGCGTGATGAACGAGGGCGAGCTTGCCTCGCGCCTCGGGCTTTCCGGCGTGCCGGCGGAGGCGGAAGCCATCGTTCTGGAGCGCGACATGCATCTCGTCGCCCTGACCGGGGGACGCTATCACGCATCGAGCGTTACCTGCGAGCAATCGCTCGACATTATTTCACGCGCGAAAAATGCGGGGTTGCCGGTCACCTGTGGCGTCTCGATCAATCATCTGGCTCTGAACGAAAACGATATCGGCGATTACCGCACCTTCCTGAAACTGCGTCCGCCGCTGCGCCGCGAGGCGACGCGCCGCGCGCTGGTGGGGGCGGTGGCGAGCGGGCTCATCGACATCGTCATGTCCGATCACGATCCGCAGGATGTCGAGACCAAACGCCTGCCGTTCGCGGAGGCCGAGTTCGGCGCGGTCGGGCTTGAGACCATGCTGCCGGCCGGTCTTCGTCTCGTGCATGCGGGCGATCTGACGCTGCCTCAGCTTTTTCGCGCGATGTCCCTGCGGCCTGCGGAAATCCTCAAACTGCCGCAGGGGCGTCTGGAGCCGGGCGCGCCGGCCGATCTCGTCCGCTTCGATCCGGAGGAGCCCTTCGTCGTCGATCCGGAAGCGCTGCATTCCAAATGCGGCAACACGCCGTTTGACGAAGCGCGCATGCAGGGCAGGGTGAAAATGACCCTGGTTGCCGGCGCGCTCGCCTACGAATAGGGTCGCCTATCCGATCTTTGACGTCAGGGTGCGATGGCAGGTTTATGAGCATAGCGTTTCTGAGAGATATCGCCGGCGTTACGCTGCTTGCGGCTTTCGTCTTCGGCTATTTCTGCGGCTCGATTCCGTTCGGCCTCATCCTGACCAGGGCTTTTGGCGCGGGCGATCTGCGCTCCATCGGTTCGGGCAATATCGGGGCGACCAATGTGCTGCGCACGGGCCGCAAGGATCTTGCCGCCGGCACGCTGCTGCTCGATGCGCTCAAGGGCACGCTTGCCGTGGCGCTTGCTGCGCGCTTCGGGCCGGCGGCGGCTGGCGTCGCTGCGCTTGGCGCCTTCATCGGCCATATTTTTCCGGTCTGGCTGAAGTTCAAGGGCGGCAAGGGCGTTGCGACGTTTCTGGGCGTGATGATCGCGCTCGAATGGCGCGCGGCGCTCGTCTTTGCAATCGTGTGGCTCGCGGTCGCCTTCGCTGCGCGCTATTCGTCGCTGGCTGCGCTCGTCGGCTCGCTGGCGGCGGGCTTTTCGATGTTTGCGATGGGGCGTCCTGCGCTCGGCAATCTCGTTGTTCTGCTCGTCGCCATTCTCTGGTGGACGCATCGCGACAACATCAGACGGCTTCGCATGGGTCTCGAGAGCAGGATAGGGGGCAAGGGATGAAGGGGGGGCTTACCGACGCGCAGAGGCTCGACTGGTTGCAGTTGATTCGTTGCGACAATGTCGGACCGCGCACCTTTCGTTCTCTCGTCAATAAATTCGGCGGCGCGGGAGCAGCGCTCGCAGCGCTGCCGGGGCTGACGCGCAACGCCAAAGGCGCGCGCGCAATCCGCATCTTTCCGCGCGACGAGGCGGCGCGCGAAATCGAGAAGGCGTCTGACGCCGGCGTGCGTTACATCGCGCTGGGCGAGGCCGGATATCCACAACTCCTGCGCGCCATCGACGCGCCGCCGCCGCTGATCGCCGTGCGCGGACGTCTGGACGTTCTGGCGCGGCCGGCCGTCGCCATGGTGGGATCGCGCAATGCTTCTGCAAGCGGGCTTGCCATGTCGGAGCGTCTTGCGCGCATGCTTGCAAGAGAACGGATCGTCGTCGTCTCCGGCCTTGCGCGAGGAATAGACGCTGCGGCGCATCGCGCGAGCCTGAAGGCTGGAACGGTGGCCGTGCTTGCGGGGGGGCACGCCAGAATCTATCCGCACGAACATGACGAACTCGTGCGGGCTATCTGCGAACATGGCGCCGTGATCTCCGAAATGCCGCATGAATGGGAGCCGCGCGGCCGCGACTTTCCGCGCCGCAATCGACTTGTCTCGGGCCTGGCGCTGGCGACAGTCGTGGTGGAAGCGACGCGCCGTTCGGGATCGCTCATCACCGCGCGTTTCGCCGGCGAACAGGGACGAGAGGTTTTCGCAGTGCCCGGCTCGCCGCTCGATCCGCGCGCGGAAGGCGCCAACGATCTCCTGCGCGCCGGCGCAAATTTGTGCACAAGCGCCGAAGATGTCGTGACGGCGATCGCGCCGATGATCGCCGACGAGGCGCCGCGCGCAGATCTGTTCGGCGAAGATGCGCCGCCTGCGCGCACCGAGCCTTTGTGGGATGAAAGCGATCTGTTCGATGCGGGCGACACGGCAAGGCCGCACACGCTTCCCGATCACGCGATGAACGAGGGGAATGAAAAGTTCGAGCATGCGCCGGCGCCGCTTCCGAGCGCCGACGTTACGCTCGAACAAGTGAGATCGCTGCTTGGGCCGTCGCCGATCGGTATCGACGATCTCATGCGTGTCGCACAATTGCCGGCGCAGGCGGTGAACATGGCGCTGCTGGAACTGGAGATGGAAGGGCGGGTGCAGCGGCACGGCGGCAACCGCGTTTCGCGCATGCCGGAGATATGACGGGCTCGCCGTGAAATGTCAGACGTGCGAAGCGGGGGCGTCCTCGCTCAATTGCATTTCCGCTTCCACACGCGCCATGTTCAGAAAATACGTAAGCATGGGCATGCGCGCGGCCCCGGCGATCGCGGCGAGTTCGCCGGTCATTTCGGAGATATAGCGCAACATCTCCGTGCGTTCGCCTGCGCGCGCGTTCGCGTCAATGCGTCCGTTCGCGTCAATGTGTCCGTTCACACCGGTGTGTCCGTTCACACCGGTGCGTCCGTTTGCGGGGGTCTGATTTTGCGAGGCGGACGCCCCGACTTTTCGCCTGCTCATGAGATCCTCTGTCGAGATTCCTCATTTCCGTGAAGCAACTATTGGTTGTTTAATATTTATTTGCAACCGGTAAAATCAAGCGCAGCGTTTATCTTTCACACTGAAGTTTCAGTTGGTTCTCTGCTATGGTTCGCAATCTGTCAAGCGCGCCTTGCAGAATATAGGCGGCTGCCATGCGGTCCACGACTTGGGCGCGTTTTGCGCGCGACACGTCCTGCGCGATCAGTTCGCGCGTGACGGCGGCCGTCGACAGACGTTCGTCCCAATAGACAAAGGGCAGGGGCGTTCTGGCGGCGATAGCTCTCACGAAAGCGCGAGTCGCCTGTGAACGCGGCCCTTCCGTACCGTCCATGTTGAGCGGCAGACCGATCACGAAAACCGCGACTTCGTATTTGGCGGCCAGTTTCAACATGGCCTCGACATCGAGCGTGAACTTGCGCCGCGCGATGGTTTCGAGCGGCGAAGCAAGACGACGTTCGACATCGGACAATGCAAGGCCGATGGTTTTCGTGCCGAGATCTATGCCCATGAGACGGTCGAACCGCTTGAGCCGCGCGGGCAGGGCGGCGAGTTCGAGCACGTTCTGATTTGCCGCCGTATTCTTCTTCCGGGGAGCGGCGTTGTCTGTCGGTTGTGTCATCTTCTGATGCCGCCTGGCGTTGCGTGTCGCTCAAATCGCATGTTGCAAAATGACTTGCCGCAAAATGACTTGCCGCAAAATTACGAAGCGCAATTAACGCGCGTTGCGCAATCGCTGCGTATCATGGCCCCATGACGCAAGATATGAAAGTTCCGGCAATCGCGCCGCGCGGCGCAAAATTCTGGACGCTGGCGGGATTGTTCATCGTTCTTGCCGGTCCGCTTCTGATGACGACTGCGCCGATGCAGAAGCTTTATCTCATGGCGGGATCGGCCCATGCGAGCATCGCGGTCGCGCAATCGACCATGTGGATTCTTCTTGCGCTTGCACTTGCCTGTCATGCGTTCGGCGACCGGCTGCCATTATCCGCGGTCGGCCTTGTGCGTCCGCGCCTGCGCTCTATTTTGTTCGGGCTCGGCGTGGGAGCGAGCGTCTATGTCTGCCTTTACGCCATCGCTTTCGCGCTCTGGAAGAACGGTTTGTTCGAGGCAAAGGCGCCGGCGGGCGAAATCATGCAATGGCCGTTGTGGCTGCGTCTGTTCATGCTCGTTACGGCGGGCGTTGCGGAAGAGGCGCTCTATCGCGGTTTCGCGATCGAACGATTGAGCGCGCTCACCGGGCGGCGCTGGCTTGCCGCGCTGATCGCGCTTTGCGCTTTCGTGGCCGCGCACATGCCGTTCTGGGGGCTTGGCGCCATAGCCACGCCGATCGTCGGCGGCGGTTTCTTCACCCTGATCTATCTGTGGCGGCGCGACCTCGTCGCCTGCATGGTCGCGCATATAGCAGTTGATTCCGTGGGCCTGTTGCTTGCGCCGGCTTTGGGCGTTACGCCGGGCTGAAGCCGGTATTTGCAACGGGCAGGGAGGCTCATGGACCATACGCTTGCGCCTTACGCGAAATTCTCCTTCCCGGCGGAAGGATTTTCGCACGACGTCTACAGGCGCGGCGAGGGGCCGGCTGTCGTCATCGTGCATGAAAATCCCGGCCTGCATCCTCTCGTCATCCGCTTTGCCGACCGCGTGGCGGCGGCGGGCATGAGCGTTTATCTGCCGAGCCTGTTCGGCGAGCCGGGGCGTCCGATAACGCCGGGCTATGCCATGAAATCGCTGGCGTGGACGACATTCGGCATGCAACGCAAATTCTCCGTCTGGTCCTTGAACCGTTCGAGCCCGGTTGTCGCATGGCTGCGCGCGCTGGCGAGAAAGGCGCATGAGGAATGCGGCGGGCCCGGCGTCGGCGCGCTCGGCATGGGGCCGACCGGCGGCCTGCCGCTGGCCATGATGGGCGAGCCCTGCGTCATTGCGCCTGTCCTCTCGCAGCCCTCGCTGCCTTACGCGATGAACGCCGCGCGGCGGGGCGCATCGACGCCTCGCCGGAAGAAATTCTTTGCGCGCAAAAGCGCTTCAAGAACGAGGGGCTCTCCATGATCGGCCTGCGTTTCAAAGGCGATCCGCATGTGGGCAATGCGCGTTTTGCGCGGTACCGGCGCGAATTCGGCGACGCCTTCGAGGCGATCGAGATAGAAGATATGGCGACCAATCCGGAAGCGACCACCTATCCGCATTCGGTTTTGACCGTGCATCTCGACGATTCCGATCCGCAGGGGCCGACGCGACAGGCCGAAGCCCGCGTCATCGCCTTTTTCCGCGAGCGTCTGCGGGCGGGCTGAAGCCGGCAGCGGGCGTTTGCGCAGCAAAAGCTGCAAATGCTATAGGGCGGCTACACGCGAAGCTGGAGATTTCCGGACTTCGCAACACACCCTTTTGCGGGGCCTCGATGAAGCCGGCGATCCGGCTTTGCCGACCCCCGTCCGCCCGGAGCCCTCATGTCCGTCGATCAGACAGCCGTCCGCCGCATCGCGCATCTGGCGCGCGTTGCGATCGAGGACAAGGAAGTCGAACATCTGCAAGGCGAGATCAACGCCATCCTCTCCTTCGTCGAGGCGCTCGGCGCGGTCGATGTCGAGGGCGTCGAGCCCATGACATCCGTTCTGCCGATGAACCTTCGCATGCGCGCGGACGCCGTGACGGACGGATTTATTGCAGCCGACATTGTCGCCAACGCACCCGAGCGCGAGGATAATTTCTTCGTCGTGCCGAAGGTCGTGGAGTAAGCGCGATGACCGATCTCACCCGTCTTTCGCTTGCCGCCGCACGCGACGGCCTCAAGGCCGGAAAGTTCTCCGCGCAGGAATTGACGCGCGCCCATATTGCGGCGGTCGAACAGGCGCGTCCGCTCAACGCTTTTCTCAAGGAGACGCCGGAGCGCGCGCTCGCTGGCGCCGCCGAATCCGACGCGCGCATCGCGCGTGGCGAGATGCGGCCGCTCGAGGGGCTTCCGCTCGGAATCAAGGATCTCTATTGCACCGAAGGCGTGGAGACGACGGCTGCGAGCCGCATTCTCGAAGGTTTCAAGCCGCATTACGAATCGACCGTCACCTCGCAGCTCTGGCGCGATGGCGCGCTCATGCTCGGCAAACTCAATCTCGACGAATTCGCCATGGGCTCGTCGAACGAGACAAGCGCCTATGGCCCGACCGTCTCGCCGTGGCGGCGCAAGGGCAGCGATACGAAGATCGTTCCCGGCGGGTCTTCCGGCGGGTCGGCCGCGGCGGTCGCCGCGCATCTGTGTCTGGCGGCGACGGCGACGGACACGGGCGGCTCCATTCGCCAGCCGGCGGCCTTCACCGGCACGGTCGGCGTGAAGCCGACCTATGGCCGTTGTTCGCGCTGGGGGATCGTCGCCTTTGCGTCTTCGCTCGACCAGGCGGGTCCGATTGCGCGCGACGTGCGCGATGCGGCCATCATGCTGCGCTCGATGGCGGGCTTCGACCCCAAGGATTCGACGTCCATCGACCGGCCCGTGCCCGATTACGAAGCCGCCGTCGGCGTCTCGATCAAGGGCAAGAGGATAGGCATTCCCCGCGAATACCGGCTCGACGGCATGTCGCCGGAAATCGAGACGCTGTGGAGAAACGGCATCGAATGGCTGAAGGCGGCCGGCGCCGAGATCGTGGATATCTCGCTGCCGCACACCAAATACGCCTTGCCCGCCTATTACATTGTCGCGCCGGCGGAGGCCTCCTCCAATCTCGCGCGCTATGACGGCGTGCGTTACGGCCTGCGCAAGCCCGGCAAAGACATTGCCGGCATGTACGAGAACACGCGCGCCGCCGGGTTCGGCGCGGAAGTGCGACGCCGCATCATGATTGGCGCCTATGTGCTGTCTGCCGGCTATTACGACGCCTATTACGTGCGCGCGCAAAAAATCCGCACCCTGATCCGCCGCGATTTCGAGACGGTTTTTCACGAAGGCGTCGACGCCATACTGACGCCGGCGACGCCCTCGAGCGCGTTCGCGATCGGCGAAAAAGGCTCCACCGACCCCGTTGAAATGTATCTCAACGATATTTTCACGGTGACGGCGAACATGGCGGGCCTGCCGGGCATCGCCGTTCCCGGCGGGCTTGCCTCGGACGGATTGCCGCTCGGTCTTCAACTCATCGGACGCCCGTTCGAGGAGGAGACCCTGTTCTCGCTCGGCGGCGTTATCGAACAGGCGGCGCCTTCGCTCGAACTGCCGCAGGCGTGGTGGGCGAAATGATTTTCGCGCGGGCGATGCTGGTCGCCTGTGCGATGGTTCTTGGCGGCCTGTTTTTCTTCATCGCCGTGCTGCTCGTCGTACTCGCGATCGTCAATTTCTTTCGCGCGGACGGGCAGGGCGGGCAGATGGGCGAAATCCTTGCCGTGGCTTTTGGCGCGGTGCTTGCCGGGTTCGTCTGCCGTTTCATTGGCCGCAAGATCGCCTGAGCGCGCGCGTCTCGCGGGTTTCATCGGCAGCCGCGCGAGAAATCCGGCCGAGGGCTTTCGACATTGCCTGCCGCAGGGCTTTGCCCGCCGGGATGGTCTGGTCTTCGTTCATTTCGCGCGAGCGTTTTGTCCTTGTCGTCGACGCTCAGGCAGTCGGCATGGGGGCGTCACAGTCAAGACCGGCGCGTCCCGTCAGAATAGCGCCCGCCCATTTCCCGAGTGCGCAAATGGTGTCGTTTTACGGTAAAAGGCGTTAAAAGACCGGCCTGACAGACCATTCAATCCCAATGCCGAGGACGCGATGAGCGCGCATGCCAAACCTTCCAAGCTGATAAAAGGCGCCACCGGCGACTGGGAAATCGTCGTCGGCATGGAAATTCACGCGCAGGTCGCCTCGCAGTCGAAACTGTTTTCGGGCGCCTCCACCGAATTCGGCGGCGAGCCCAATTCGCATGTCTCGCTGGTGGACGCGGCCATGCCCGGCATGCTGCCGGTCATCAACGAGGAATGCGTGAAGCAGGCCGTGCGCTCCGGCCTCGGGCTGAAGGCGCAGATCAACAAGCGTTCGGTGTTCGACCGCAAGAACTATTTCTATCCCGACCTGCCGCAGGGCTATCAGATCTCGCAATACAAGCATCCGATCGTCGGCGAAGGCGAGGTGATCGTCGATGTCTCGCCGAGCGAGCAGATCGTCGTCGGCATCGAGCGGCTGCATCTCGAACAGGACGCGGGCAAATCGTTGCACGACCAGTCCCCGGATTCGAGCTTTGTCGATCTCAACCGTTCCGGCGTCGCGCTGATGGAGATCGTCTCCAAGCCGGACATCCGTTCCGCCGAAGAAGCGCGCGCCTATGTGACGAAGCTGCGCACCATCCTGCGCTATCTGGGCACCTGCGACGGCAATATGGAGCAGGGCTCCCTGCGCGCGGATGTCAACGTGTCGGTGCGCCGTCCCGGCGAGCCGCTCGGCACGCGCTGCGAAATCAAGAACGTGAACTCCATCCGCTTCATCGGGCAGGCCGTCGAGATCGAGGCGCGCCGTCAGATCGGCATTCTCGAAGATGGCGGCGCCATCGATCAGGAGACCCGCCTGTTCGATCCCGGCCGCGGCGAGACGCGCGCCATGCGGTCGAAGGAAGAAGCGCACGATTATCGCTACTTCCCCGATCCCGATCTGCTGCCGCTCGAATTCGATCAGGCCTTTGTCGAAGCGCTGGCAAGCGCGCTGCCCGAACTGCCGGACGCCAAGAGGGCGCGTTTCATAGGAGACTACGGTCTGCCTGCCTACGATGCGGGCGTATTGGCGGCCGACCGCGATGTCGCCGATTATTACGAGGCCTGCGCGACCGCCGGCGACGGCAAGCGCGATGCGAAGGCTGTGGCGAACTGGGTGATGGGCGATCTTGCCGCGCTTGCAAACGCCGCCGGGTTCAGCGTCGCGCAGACGCATGTGCCGCCCGCCCATGTCGCCGAACTCGTCGACCTCATCGGCGAAGGCGTGATCTCGGGCAAGATCGCCAAGGACGTGCTCGCTCTGATGTTCGGCGAGGAACGCGATGCGGGCCCTCGCGAAATCGTCGAACGGCGCGGGCTGAAACAGGTGACCGATACAGGCGCGATCGAAAGCGCGGTCGATGCGATCATCGCCGCCAATCCCGACAAGGTCGCGCAGGTTCAGGCCAAGCCGACAATGCTCGGCTGGTTCGTCGGACAGGTGATGAAGTCGACCGGCGGCAAGGCGAACCCGCAAGCCGTCAACGACGCGCTGAAGAGCAAGCTCGGTCTTTGAGCGACGGTTGAAAGCGCGAATCGCAACGTCGCGATTCGTGCGATTTGCGCGATTCGATCTTTTGAAGACGCGATTCAACGTCGTCCGGGCGATAAAAAACAAACTACGCACAAAATTATTTTTGGCCGTGACGACGCATCGTTTCGCATGGGCGCCTGCACATGCGGACGAAGATGGAAGCGCAACTCTTGCGCGTCGAACGCGCGTCGTTCGGGTTGCAGCAGCGATGCTGCGCGAATGTGTCGCGCGTGTCGCTGCAATTGCGCGCGATGATTGCGAACGTGAATTACGGTCTGCGTGAATCGCTAGGAAAATATGGCGAAAACACAGATGTGTTTCTCAACGCGCGCATGTGCGGATGAATGCGCAATGTTGTCTGGACGATGAAAACGATGCGCGCAAAATCGTTTGCAACGCATGCGGCGAACCACTTTCAAAGGCGTCGTGCGGGCTTTTGAAAAGAGGTTCAGGCGTTGCCGCCGGACGCGCCCGCAGGTCTCGCGCAGGGCGCCCGAACTGCGTACGCGCTGCGTTTTCAGGCGTCTTCGCGCAGCGGCTCTTGCACGAGTGGTTAACCACGTTACGCTATTTAGGCCTCTTGCCGGCTCGCGATTTTTTCTGCCGGCGAACTCGATAAGGGGACACAAGATGGCGAAAGCAACAACGAAGCGTAAGCCGGCCGCAAAGAAGGCCGTCAAAAAAGGTGCGCGTAAAACTGCGGCGAAAAAGTCCGTCAAAAAGGCGGTGAAGAAGACGGCGCGCAAGGCCGCTTCGAAGAAGGTCGCCAAGAAGGCGGTCAAGAGAGGCGTCAAGAAGGTCGCCAAGAAGGCGGTCAAGAAAGGCGCCAAGAAAGCCGTCAAGAAAGGCGTCAAGAAAGTCGCCAAGAAGGCCGTGAAGAAGACCGCGAAAAAGAGCGTCAAGAAACCCGCTCGCAGGTCGGTCAAGAAAGCTGCCGCTCCCACGCCGACCGAAACGGTCTAAGGCGTCGAGGCGAATGCATGTCGAGCGATTGGGCGTCGCCCAATCGCAAGCTTTGTGTGACGCCTCAATTCAATCGCGCGATGCGTTGCGATTGGAACTCATGTCCTCCTAACCAGGCCGGTTGGGGGGACATTTTGTTTGTGCAGCGTCAGGTTCTTTGTTCGCGCAGCGTCAATTTGTTCGCGCGGCTTTTCCGGTTTGATCGCGGATAAAGCGGGATCGCGGTTGAACGGAATGGGCTTCGACGCGGTTAAGAGCGCCTGCCCGAAGCTTGTGATTGCGCGGCTTGTCCGGCTTTCGCCACAGCCCTCAAACAGGATCGCTTTATCGCGTCAGGCAGCCCTTGGCGAATTCGCGCCAGCCCGTGCCGATGTCCTTGCCCGTCTTCTTCATCTCCTGCCATTCGTGGCCGCATTCGCTCATGCGCTTCCTGCTCGCAGGCGGCAGCATGGGTGGGTGGTCTAGGTCGAGCGGCGGGTCTGGCGCTGGTTGTGTTTGCGGTGCGGCTTGCTGTGTGGGTTGCGGCGCGGTTTCTTTGGGGGGCAGGGGAGGTGTCTGGGGCGCTGCCTGCGGCTGCGGCTGGCCAAGCGTGGCGGGGCGGGGCGGGGGCGTCGGCGGGGCCGCCTGCCCGTGCGCATCGGCCGCTACAAGCGTCCAGGCCAGTGTTGCGCCGGCAATTGCCCGGCCGGCCGCAGATGATCGCGATCGCTTCAAAAGACTCGTCCTGCCGCGCGCGCCATGGGTAGCATGAGGCGTTGCGGATTAATTGCCATTGTTTACGTGCTCGCCGCAACCGGCGAGGGCGCGCGCGTCCGAAACAATGGCCGGATCGATTGTGCGGAACACGGGATGCGCGGGTCAAAGCGTCCGCTCTCGCCGTTCGATTGCGCGGCAGGCCTGGTCTTGGGCTTCTCATCGAAAGTCAACGCTCTCATCAGAGCGCGCCATGCGGCGCCTGAGGCCATATGCGGGCCTGTCATTTGCGGGCAGGATATTGTGTTGCGATGAGGGGCGGGCGCGGTTTGGCTGCATCTGGCGACCCGCCATCAGCGGCCCTGCGCGAACCTGCCGGACGGGAAAGGCGCTTTCCGAATATGCGCGAGGTTCCGCCCGATCTCGTCCAAACGCCTTTCTGCGGCGGCTTATCCCGCGCAAGCGAAAACCCGGCTCCATCCACTCAGACGAAACGGAACGATCGAACGTCTCCGCCCCGTGCAGACCGAAAAACCCCGGCGCTTTCGCGCCGGGGTCTGAAGCGTTTCGGATCTCTAGGGAGATCAGAAGGCGCGGATCATGCGCAGACGGCCACGGAACAGGTCCGACTGAGACTTGAAGGACGGAAGGCCAACAGTCCACAGGGTCGCGTCGTTGGCGAGACCCACCGGACGGCTGGCGATGCCGTGCATCCAGGAGAACTCGGTGCCGATCTGGAAGCCCTTGACCGGGGTCCAGGCGATACCGGCAGCAAGGTCGAACTCTTTGTAGTTGTTCACGCCAGGCGTGAAGATGTTCGTGCCAGCGGCGATCGAGCCGAGGACCGGGTTAAGCGCAGCGTCGCTGTACTTGACCTGGTAGTAGGAGGCCGCCAACCAGGACTTGACCGAAGGGGTCCAGTAATGGGTGAAAGCCGCCGTGACGGCGAGAGCCTTCGACTGATCGCACGAACCATTGTAGGTCCAGACGCAATCGCCGTCGGTCATGCCTTCCATCCAGCCGTTGCCGGACGAAACGCGGGCAATGCCGACGCCGTAGTTGTTCGAGGTATACACGCCGTTGACGAAGGCGAAGTTCGAACCGTTGGTGTAGCCGACCGCGCCCTTGGCGTAGGTCGCCTGCAACCACAGGCTGTCGCCGGGGGCGATCATGTCGAGGTTGAACTTCAAACCGCCCTGGATCGCAAAGCCGATGCTGTCCGACTTGTTCAGGATGGTGTTGGCCGGGAGAGCGCCGGTGAGAGCGGCGTTATACAAGGCCGTGCCGACGCGATGGATCGCGCCCGACAACTGGGCGGAACCCCAGGGCTGGTCGACACGCAGGTTCGCGACGATGTCGGGCATGCGGGTGCCCAGGAACTGGGTCACGTGCGGAGGAACGATCGAACCCGCAGCGTTGACGCCGGACATGACGTTGAAGTTCGTGCCGCGTGCGCGGTGCGAGACTTCGTCTTCGAGCGACAGGGTGGCAGAGAAGCCGCCGCCGAAGGTCATGGTGTAGGCCAGACCGTTGACCGTCTGGTTGGAGCCGCGCAGACCAGCATAGGTCGCCGAGTCCGCATAGAAGTCGAACATGGACTGGATGCGGCCCATCGTCAGGCCAGCGAACTGGATGAAGGCCTTGTTGAGGACCGTCGATTCACGCGCAGTCTGCGTGCCGAGAGCCGGCTGGCCGATGATGCCGTTGGCCATAGCGCCCGTGTTCGCAACCGCGCCCGAACCGAAGTACGAGTCGACGCGAATGAACGAGCGGACCGTGCCCCAGGGCGACTGGGTACGGGCGTCGAGTTCGAGGCGACCGAGAGCGCCCCAGGACACGGCGTCGCGCGAGGCGCCGGGCATAATTGCAGCGCCGATGCCGTTGCCGGCGCCGAAGCCGTTGTTGACGCCGGGGCCGGTGAACGGAACAGCGGCGATCAGCGAGGCATGGCCGAGGCGGTCAGGGGTGTTGGAGACCGAGAGGTCCGCGAGGACGAGGCCGCCGACGCGAAGGCAGGTGTCCGTGCCCGGGATGTAGAAGAAGCCGGCGCCGTAGGCGTCGCAAATCTTCACGTACTGCACCGGCGCAGCCTTGCGCGTGGGCAGGTCAGCAGCCTGAGCGCCAGCGACGGTCGCGAGGACCGCTGCGGAACCGAGGAGAAGGCTCTTGGCGACCTTCATATGTTACCTCCAGAAAAAAATGCCCTTCGGGGCGGTTGACTTTGGTTTTCTTACGAACGGAACGCTGAGCCCCGGCTCCACTTTCTCTGGGGATGGGCGGACAAGCTTGGCAAGTCTGTCTGCGCATCCTTAGGAGCGGGGTGGAACGGACCCTGCTCGCACTCATACATACCCCTCTTTTCGCCACGGTTGAAACCAAATCAGGGCGAAAAAAACCTTATCTTCCGGGACGTTGCATTCATGTCACAGTCGGCGTGCGCCGCAAAACAAACCAGAAAAAATAATAATAACAATATATTGGGTTGGAAATGCGGGTTGTGTCGGATCTCCGGAGTTGCCGAATTCTCCAATGGTTGCAGCGCCGTCGAGCGGCGCACGACGCGGCGGCGGGGCGGACAATGCCTTATTTCGCGGAATCTTCTGCAAGGCGCTTCGTCGCGGCGGGGCGCCGGTTTTGCCGGTTGCGTCCCTGGCTCTGCGCCCCGTCATGGGGCAGGGCGCAACCCGCGCTGCATATCTATCCCGCGCCCTCTATATATATAACGGAGCGGGCGCGCAGGAGCAGGAACGGCCAGACTGCGCATCGCGTTGCGGTCAAGCCGGCATCGCGCCATTGTTTGCTTGCCAATCATGAATCATCAGGGCATATGACGCGAGCGCGACGGGCGGCAGGCCGTCGCCGTGGAGACGTGGCCGAGAGGCTGAAGGCGACGGTTTGCTAAATCGTTATAGGGGAAACCCTATCGTGGGTTCGAATCCCACCGTCTCCGCCAGTTCCCCGACGTCCTGAGATTCGGCCCGCCATTCGTCGCAAATGCGCGCCAATCCCCGTGCTTTGCCCGAATCCTCCTGGGCTTTGTCCGAATCCTCCTCATGTTTTGTCCGGATGGGCCATCAGCGGGCAGGGGCCGGCGGGCGCGACGTGGGCGTTGAAAACTCCGACACGGCCGCGACAAGTAGCGGATTACCCATAGACTTGGGGCCTGCGGCGAATATTGTTAGCCGGTCGAAGAAGGCGCGGGCCGACTCAACGGATGGCCCGGCGCGTCTCTGCCGCAGTTTCTCCATCGCAGTTTCCAGGCTGCGATTTCGCCGGAAACGGCGCGATTGTAATTCCGTGCAACATCGTTTGCGCAACTTCATTTGGGTTTCAGCATGTGTCGTCCCCATCGTTGGCTGCCTGGTCTCATCCCGCTTCTTTTGCTCTTTCTCGTCGCCGCAATTTTCAAACCGGCTGAAATCCGCGAGGATCTGACCACGCGCGCGGCGCGCGCCGTGGCCATGGCGGGGCTTGCGAAAAACGCCGTTTCGGTCGCCGGCCGCGACGTGACGCTGCGCGGCATGGCCTTCTCGCAGCAGGATCAGGCCAAGGCGGTCGCGATCGCCGACGCGGTCGAGGGCGTCCGCCTTGTCGCCAACGATGTCGCGCTGCCGGGCGAGACAAAGCCCTTTGCCTTCACCGCCAGCCGCGAAGGCGATTCGATCGTGCTGACGGGCGGCGTGCCCGACCCCGAATCGCGCGCGAAAATCGTGGCCGATGCGCGCGCGCTCGCGCCCAAGGTCGAAGACAAGATGATTTACGGGCGCGGCGCCTCGCCCGCGTTTGCAGCCTGGGCCAAAGCGGCGCTGGCGCCGCTTGCTTCCCTGGGCAAGGGCGCGGCCAGCCTGAGCGACGGCGCGTTGTCGGTGTCGGGCGTGGCCAGAGATATGGCGGCCTATCAAAAGGCCCTGGCCACGCTCAAAACCTTGCCCGAGGGCATGACGCTCGCAAAGAACGGGATCGTCGTTCCCGCCATTTCGCCTTATGGCTGGTCGGCGGCGTCGGATGGCAAGGCCGTGGTTCTCGAAGGCTTTGTTCCCTCGGATGCGGCGCGCGCCGAAATCGTTGCAGCCGCGCGGTCCGCCTTGCCGGAACGCCAGATCGTCGACCGCATGCAATTGGGCAATGGCGCGGCGGGCGGCTTCATGGGCTGGACCAGGGCGGGCCTTGGCGCGCTCGGCAAGCTCGCCACCGGCAAGGCGAGCCTGAGCGACGCCAACCTGACCGTTACGGGCGACGCCGCCGACGCGGCAGGCTACAGCGCGGCGCTCGCCGCCCTGAAGCAATTGCCTTCCGGCCTTACGCTCGCCAGAGCCGACATCAATGCGCCGGTGCTGGCGCCTTACACGTGGTCGGCCGATTTCGACGGCAAGACCATTACGCTTGAAGGGTTTGCGCCGTCGGAAGAGGCGCGCGCGGCGATTGTCGCGGCCGCCAAGGCGGCGGTTCCCGGCGCCAATGTCGTCGACCGCATGCAGATCGCGCGCGGCGCGCCGCGCGACTTCCTCGACGCCGCCAGGGCCGCGCTCGGCGGTTTCGGCCGGCTCGTCAATGGCAAAATCGCGATGTCGGACCTGCGCGTGTCGATGTCGGGCCTGACCAAGGCCGGCGACACGGTCGATGCGGCGCTTGCCTGGCTGAAGGGCCTCTTGCCCGGCGGCTTTTCCCTGCGCGCCGATCTGAACGCGCCCGAGCAACATCCCTATCTGTTCTCTGCGAAAAAAACGGAGGACGGGCGGGTGGTCATCGGCGGCTTTGCGCCGAGCGCGGCCGCGCGCGCGGCCGCGCTGGCCGCAGCGGGCGCTGCGGGATCGGACGTATCGGGGCAGGCGGCCATCGCCTCGGGCCTGCCGGCTTCGATCGATTTCGGCGCATCCACGGACTTTGGCCTTGCCGCGCTCGCCAGGCTGAAGCGCGGCGAGATGATTCTGGGCGAGGACGGCCTGACGATTCGCGGGGTCGGCGACCAGGCTTCCGTCGATCTTGTTCGTGCAGCGCTGTCGAAATTGCCGAACGGCGTGCGAATCAAGCTCGCCGATCTCACGGCGCAACCCGCGCTGCCGGTTACGCCGCCTCCCGCACCGGTTGCGCCGCCTCCCGCGCCCGCTGCTTCGCCTTCGCCCGTCATTGCGCCGTCCCGGCCTCTGACGGCGCAGGAAGCGGCCTGCCAGAAGCAGATGATCGATCAACTGACCAAGGACACGATCAGGTTCCGCACGGCCTCGGACGAGATCGCGCCCGAATCCAATCGTCTGATCGGCGGCCTTGCGGAGGCGCTCAAGGGCTGTCCGACCCTGAAAATCGAAGTCGACGGCCATACCGACAATGTCGGCGTGCCCGTGTTCAACAAGGATCTGTCGTTGAGGCGCGCGCAATCCGTGGTCAAGGCGCTGATAAGCAAAGGCGTCGCCGCCGACCGTCTGAGCGCGGCCGGTTACGGCGACGAGCGTCCGATCGCCGGCAACGATACGCGCGAGGGCCGCGCGCAGAATCGCCGCACCGAATTCGTCGTGAAGTGAGGGCGGCGACATGATTTACGTCATTCTACAGTACTGGATTTACGTCGCTCTCGCCTTCGTGCTCGGCCTGTTCGTGGGCTGGGCGACGTGTACGGGCGCCGATTCCCGACATGAGCGCAGCAACTGGCTTCCCTGGACGATCGCGGCCTTTCTGGTTGGCCTGTTTCTGGCGGCGTTCAAGTGGGTTCCCGGGCTGCCCGGGCATTTGCTCGAACTCGCGCTCCTGCTGTTTGCCGCCTATGTCCTGGGTTGTCTGACGGGGTGCGGCTGCCGCCGCATTTCCGGCGACGACGCCCACCCGGACGCCGGCGGCGCCGACGATAGCCACGGCGCCGGAAGCGGCCACGGGGCGGGCGGCGGTCACGCCGCCGGGAGCGCTTCCGGTTCCGCCGGCGGCGCACACGCGCAGGACGCCTCGCCCGCCCATCCGTCGGACGGCTCGCTCCACGCGCCGGCTTCCGAGAGCGCTGCGGGCGCGAAATCACCTGTTTCACCGCAAGCGTCTTCTGCTTCGCAAGCATCTTCCGCAACGGCTTCGCCACAAGCCCCGGCTGGCGCGGCGCCGCCGGCCGCCGGCGCAACAGCGGCGGGGGGCGCTGTTTCTTCAGGGGCCGGCGCGCATGCGGGGCAAGAATTCGCAAGCCAGCCATCCGCAAGCCAGTCATCCGCAAGCCAGACGCCGGCGGTTCAGACGCCGTCCGGTTCGACGGCGGCGAGTGCGACGCCTGTGACGGCGCCGTCTGCGTCGCCAGACGATTTGAACGGCGGGCAGGGCGCGACGGCGGCCGGCGACTTGCGCGATTCGATGACCGACGGCCAGCGGTCGATTCTGGCGGCCAGGGAAAAGCTGGCGCTTCAGCGCAAGAAGGCTGCGCCGCCGCCGCAAGCCGCATCGGCGCCGCAAGCTGCGCCGGCGCCGATTGAAGCCGCCGCGCCTGCTGCGCCTTCTATTGCGCCTGCTGCGTCTTCCGTCACGCCTGCTGCGACGAGCGCGCTTGCGCCGCGCGCCGGCATGACCGACGGCCAGCGTTCGATCATCGCGGCGCGCCGGAAAATGGCCGAGAAGGTTGCGCGCGCCGCGCAGGGCGGCGAGGCGGCGAACGACGATGGGCGCCCGGGGCCCGATGCGCCGCCGCATGCGGCAGCCGACGATCTGAAGCTCATCAAGGGCGTCGGAGTAAAGAACGAGGCCGCGCTCAACGAACTGGGCGTGCGCCGCTTCGCGCAGATCGCCGACTGGAACGCCGACGACGAGACATGGGCTGGCCGTTCAATCCGCTTTCCCGGCCGCATCGAGCGCGAGCATTGGGTGGCGCAGGCGAAACTGCTGGCGGCCGGCATCGACACGCCACATGCAATCGCCGTGAAATCCGGCGCCTTGCGTATCGACGACAGCGCGGATGCGCCGTTGAGCGAGGTCGATGTCGCCGATCTTGTCGCGAGCCTGCCGCAACAGGCGCCCAAGGTCGCCGACGAGGCCGCCTATGCGGGCGCGCGGCCGCTTGGCCTTGCTGCGCCGAAAAGCGGGAAGAACGACAACCTGAAACTCATCAAGGGCATTGGCGCGCAGAACGAGGAGCGCCTGCACAAGCTCGGCGTCTGGCATTTCGACCAGATCGCCGCATGGTCCTCGGAAAACGTGAAGTGGATCGGCTCCTATCTCGCCTTTCCCGGCCGGATCGACCGCGAAAAATGGATCGATCAGGCAGCGTGTCTGGCGCGCGGCGAAATGACCGGATTCGCCAGGCGCGTGGAGGCGGGAGACGTGCCGACCTCCATTGGCGCAGGCGTTGAGGCAGGCCTGACGCGCAGGGCGCGATAGGCCGGTTCAGGCGAAACGATCGATGAAAGTGCGGATGCGCTCTATTGAGAGCATGTCCGTGAGAAGGGGCGCGTGGCCTTGTCCGGGTACGACCCAGCTTTCGCAGGTTTGCGCGCGCTGCGTCATCTCATCGAGCGTTTCGGCCGATAAAAGGTCGGAATTTTCGCCGCGTACCGCCAGAACAGGCGCTTGCGCCATCGCCAGAAACTGCGGCCATAATTCTATGCGCGGCATGTCGGGCGCGATTTCGGCGAGGGTTCTGGCGATTTTCGGATCGCTTAACCCCGTAAACGCTCCGTTCTTCTCCTGGAAAACGCTGCGCGCATAGATCTCCCAGTCAGCTTCCGACAGCGCAGTGAAATGCGCGCTCATTCCGGCCTTCAGAATTTCGACCGCCTCCAGCCAATTGCGGGGCTGCGGAATTTTGCCGATATGGCTTTTGCTGCGCATGAGGCCGAGCGGCTCGACCACGGGTCCGATGTCGTTGAGCACGACCGCCTTCAGCAGGGTGGGGCGGGCGGCGGCCAGGGCCATGGCGTGCAGCCCGCCGCGCGACGTGCCGATTACGATGGCTTCATGGATTTCGGCGGCGTCAAGCAAGCTCAAAATGTCGGCGTTTTCGACGATGACATTGTAATTTCGCCAATTGCGATCCCATTCCGAGAGACCGCGGCCGCGATAGTCGAGCGCGAGTACGCGATGGGGCTTTTCGCCGGTGGCGAGCGCGCGCGCCAGCGACGCAAAATCCTCCGCCGTGCGCGTGAGGCCCGGCAGACAGACGACCGGCGCGCCGGCGCCGTGCGCCGGGCCATATTCGACATAATGGAGTTTCAATCCGTCGGGGGCGGATACGAAACGGTCGAGACCTTGCGACTGGTTTGCGGGCATGGGCCTGCCTGATGGCGAAGTGGATATTCGAGCGGTTATTTGACGAAGGGCCAGAGATCGGCGCGCCTTTTGCGATAGGCAAGCGCGGTCCAGTCCATCGTCATCGAACCCGGCGTTTCCGCATAGAGCACTTGCGCGGCGCAAGGCGCATAGGCTGCATAAAAATGCTGCGAGGATTTCACGACGACGATTTTTCCGGATTTCCAGTCGATGCCGAACGGAGTGAAGACATCGCCGAGCGCCTGTGTACGCTCCGCGTTCAAAACGATCGTCAGTCCGCCGACGCGCACGGCGGCGGCGTCGCCGAGCGCGCTTTCGGCCTGCGGACCGTGACCGAACGTGTCGATCATTTTTGCCTGCGCGACGCAGGCGAGAACCTCGGCCTCTACATCCACGGGATCGCCCGATGCGGGCGATGTCTTGCCGCCGATGCGCAAGTTCAGGCGCGCGCCCGGACCCGCCGCCATGCAGAGTTCGACCGCGCCTGGATCCCACAACGGGCCGAGCATGGCGTTGTCGATTTTGCGCTCGATCAGGCGGCGCAGGATAAACGTGGAATCGCCGGCCGAGCCGCCGCCGGGATTGTCGGCGGAATCGGCGATAACGACGCAGCCGGGCGTAGCCAGCGCCGCATCGATCGCCTCGTCGGCGGAAAGATAATCGGCCAGCGTTTTTTCGCGCATGGCGATGACGGCGGCGCCGAGTTCTGCGGCGAGCGCGTCGCCTTTTTCCCTGGCGTTGTCGGTGACGACCAGAACCTTGACGCCGAGTTCCGGGCAATCGCCCCAGGGAAAACCATGCACGAGCGAGATCGAGAGAACGCCGTCCCTGCCTTCGAGCGCGCGCATGCGATCCACAAAGGCGCGGACGGGTTCGCGCGAGGTGTGAAAAACCGAGACCATGTTGCAATCGAACACGCTCATGACGGGCTTGATGCGCTTTTGCGCGGCGGCGAGGCCGAGGTCGACGACTTCGAGGGCGCGCTCGTAAATGTCGGTGTGCGGATATTCCTTGAAGAAAACGAGAATGTCGGCGTTCGCCAGCTTGGTTTTGGTGAGATGGCCGTGCGGATCGAGTTCGACCGAAATCGTGGTGTCCGGCCCGACCATCTTGCGGATGCGGGCGATGAGGTCGCCCTCGGGATCGTCGTAGCCGTCCGCGATCATCGCGCCGTGTACGCCGAGCGCGACCAGATCGACAGGAAGGGCGCGCCTGAGGTCGTCGAGCAGATTGTCGCGAAGGGTTTCGTAAGCCAGTCGCGTGGTCACCCCGCCCGGCGTCGCAAAGCCGCCGCGCCCGACCAGAATCTCGTGCAAAATCTCGTGCTTGTCGCGGACCGCGCGCTCGCGCGCTGCGCGTACGATCTGGCCGAAGGGATGTTTGATCTCGTCGGGCGGACCTCCCGGCGTCGGCTCGATCTTTTCAAATTGCGCGAGGCCCGTGGGCAAGGGCGCGAATGTGTTGGTCTCGGTTCCGAGGATGGCCGTGAAGATACGCATCGCCGGATTGAAGCCAATCGCGCCGGATAAGGCAATGGCGTCTGCGGTTCTGGCGCCGACGGTTCTGGCGCCTTGCCGGCTACATGCGCGCTTCCTTGCGCAGGGGGGCGATCGCGGGGGCTTCGGCAAGGCCGAGACGGGCGCGATATATGGTCAGGTTTTCCAGAACGCGCTGCACGTAATTGCGGGTTTCGGAGAAGGGGATGCGCTCGATCCAGTCGACGGGATCGACGCCCGGCTCGCGCGGATCGCCATAGGCTGCGATCCATTCCTTCACGCGCCTGCCGCCGGCGTTATAGGCGGCGAATGTCAGGATCAGGGAATTGCGCTGCTCCTTGAGGAGATCGCCGAGATGGGCCGCGCCGAGCTGCGCGTTGAACACGGGATCGGCGGTCATGCGGTTTGCCGTAAAACCCACGCCGACGCGCTGCGCCGTGCGCCGCGCGGTCGAGGGTATCATCTGCATCAGCCCCATGGCGCCGGCGTGCGAGACGGCCTTGGGATCGAACGCGCTTTCCTGGCGCGCGATCGAATAGACGACCGGCAGCGAGGCCGAATTGGAATAGGGCGCAAATTGCGGCACGCCATAGGTCGGGAAGGCGAGATCGTCGATGGGATGGCCGTTTTGCGAAGCGAACTTGCCGAGATTGAGCGAGACTTTCGCGTCGCGGTCCTTGACGACGACGGCGGCGAGCGCGGCCATCTGCTCCGGCGCGTCGATGGATTTGGCGGCGAGATAGGCAAGCGGCACCGCGACGTCCTTGGCGCCGGCGGCATAAAGAAGCTCGATGGCGCGAATGGCCTGTGTGCGCTCCGCGCCGTGAGCGGGTTGCGGGGCAAGGCGGATGGGGGCGTCGCCCATGCCGAGCCGCAGGCGGGCGAGCTGGCCGTAGAAGGTCGCCGATTCCGCAGCCGCCTTTTCGTAATAGGGGAGGGCGTCGGTTTTTGCAGCTTCCGCCGCGCGGCCGCGCCAATAGGCGGCGCGCGCGGTCGAGATCGGCGTGCGTGCGATCTGCATCGCCTTGTCGAAATGCGGGATGGCAAGTTCAGGCTTGTCGAGATAGCGCAGCGCGATCCAGCCGGCGTGGAATTCGGCATCCATCTGCTTGTCGTTGGCTTGTGCAGTATGGCCGGCGCAAATGCGATAGGCCGAGGCCGCATCGCCCATGTCGAGCAGTTTTCGCGCGAGGCTGCGACGCTCGATCCACCAGGCGTCGCCGTCGATCACCTGCGCGGGCGCGTGCGGGGCCGTCTGCATCAGCGCGCCGGCCTGCGCATATTTCTTGTTGCGAAGAAGGTATTTGATTTTCGCGAAGACGAAACCGGCGTCGTTTTTCACGGATTGCGGGGCGTCGGAAAAGCTCTTGTCGGTGGCGACGCCGCGCTCGGCGGCGGCGCGGACGCCCACGAGCGCGACAATGTCGGGGCCGGCAAGGACCGCCGCGCGGTTGGCGGCTGAAAATTTCTCGTCATAGGCAAGGCGGGAGGCGCGCTCCGCACTGTCGGCCGGCGTCAGCGCAGCCCCGAAATTCTTGCGCAACACGCCTTCCTGCGCGCTGTAAAGGTTGTCCTCGCGCCAGATTTTCCGCGCGAGTTCGTTTGCGCGCGCCGTTTCTCCCGTATCGAGCAGGGCGAGCGCCAGGGTCAGGCGGCCCGAGGCGGTCGCGGGTTGTTCGCTGCGAAAGAAGTCGATGACATCGGGGGCGGGCAAGCGGGCGGCATAAAGCGCGAGTTCGGCATGCCTGCGCAACCAGTCCATGGCCGGCCAGCCGGGATGGGCGACCATGAAACGGTCGATGCGGCGATAGCCGGCTTCGAGCGGGCGCAGCCGCAGGGCCGTCCATTCGAGCGCGGTCGACACCAGGGGGTCTTTGGCGGTTGCCGCTGCGGCATCCCCCTTGGCGAGATCGCCGCGCCGATAGGCGTCGAGCCCTTCGCGCAGGCCCGTGAGATCGACGCCGAGGCCGGCGGCGGGATCGACGATTCCCGTGGGATAGGCGGGATCCGAGGCGCGCGCATAGGCGCTGACGGCGGGCGGATCGAGGCGCGTATGCGTCTGGGCGGCGTCGAGCGGGGCGGCCACGTCGATGGCGCCCACCGCATCGAGCGGCTGCGGGCGTTGGCGGGCCGGCGCGTTCTGCGATTTTTCCTGCGGGTCGAACAGAAACGCGCTTTCGGCGGGGGCAGACGCGTTGCTTGCCTGTGCGTTGCTGGTCTGCGTGTTATTTGCCTGCGTCTTGTCCGCCTGCGCATCGGGCGCGCGTTGGGCGTGCTTGAACTGGCCAAGCGATACGGGCGTTAGAACTCCCCCCGCAACAAGGGTTGCAGCAAAGGCTCGATGGCGCCAGACGCGCTGCGTTCCTGCTTTCACTCCGAATTCCCCAATCGCGCGGCCAACGCCCGCCAATTGCGTGTCGGGCCGCTGCTTCACACTGTCGCGCGAAAATTAACGAAACGATAACCATCAGCGACGTTTTGGCCGGATCGACCGCTCCGAAGAAGGGGCGCCCGGCCCGCCAAACTGCTTCCGCCGGCTCCCTCGGGGGCGGGGCCCTTTTCGGCGGGCGCTCCAGAGGCTATGTGTGTTCGATACCTAAACGGACGATTGCGGCGTGGATTGGGCGGGTCGCGGTTTGAGGATTGGGACGTAAAAATGAGCGCCAGAGCGAATTTCCGAGGGTCGATGCCGGCGTTGGTGACGCCGTTCAAGAGCGGCGCGGTGGACGAGGACGCCTATCGCAAGCTGATCGACTGGCAGATCGAAAACGGCCAGCACGGTCTTGTGCCTGTGGGCACGACCGGCGAAAGCCCCACGTTGTCGCATGACGAGCATCGCAAGGTCGTCGAGATATGCATCGACGAGGCGCGCGGGCGCGTGCCTGTGATTGCGGGCGCGGGCTCCAACAACACCCGCGAGGCGGTGGAGCTTGCAAAGCATGCCGAAAAGGCCGGCGCTTCGGGCGTTCTGGTCGTGACGCCCTATTACAACAAGCCCAATCAGGAAGGGCTCTACCTGCACTTCAAGGCAATCGACGCTGCCATCGGCATTCCGATCATCATCTACAATATTCCGCCGCGTTCCGTGATCGACATGACTATCGACACGATGAAGCGCTGCTACGAGTTGAAGAATATCGTGGGCGTGAAGGACGCGACCGGCAATATCGGCCGCATTTCTCTGCAACGGCAGGCGATGGGACCAGATTTCATCCAGATGTCGGGCGACGACATCACCGCCCTGTCCTGCATGGCGGCCGGCGCGAATGGCTGCATTTCCGTTGTCGCCAATGTGGCGCCCAAGCAGACCGCCGACCTGATGGAAGCGTGTTTCGCCGGCAAGTACGGCGAGGCGCTGAAGATTCAGGACCGGCTGACGCCGCTGCACGCTGCGACCTTTCTGGAAGCGGGCGTGACGGGAGCCAAGACGGGGCTCTCCTTCCTCGGCCGCGTGGGCGAGGAAGTGCGCCTGCCGCTCGCGCCTTCGACGGAAGGAACGAAGAAGGCGATCCGCGCGGCGATGGTTCATGCCGGTGTGTTGAATGCGTGAAAGGGGCGGTGAGGAGTAGCGAATAGCGAACAGGGCCTTCGGCCCGCACCTGCTACTCGCCTTTGCTTTTCGCGCACAACCTATGTCTGCAAAACCAGCAAGCAATTTCAAGATCGCCTCCGACAATCGCAAGGCGCGCTACAATTACGAGATCGGCGACAAGATCGAGGCCGGGCTCGTTCTGACGGGCACCGAGGTCAAGTCGCTGCGCACGGGCAAGGCGACGATCGCGGAATCCTACGCCGGCGTCGACCGTTCCGGCGAGATGTGGCTCTATAACGCCAATATCCCGGAATATGGCGGCGGCAACCGCTTCAATCACGAGCCCAAGCGGCCGCGAAAACTGCTGCTCAAGCAGCGCGAGATCGCGCGCCTGTCGCAGGCCGTGCAGCGCGAGGGCATGACGCTGGTGCCGTTGCGCGTCTATTTCAACGACCGGGGCCGCGCGAAAATCGAGATCGCGGTGGCGCGCGGCAAGCAATTGCACGACAAGCGCGAAACGGAAAAGAAACGCGACTGGGCGCGCGAAAAAGGCCGTCTGATGCGCGAGAAGGGGTGAAAAATGCAGATGAGCGGGCAAGGCGCGGCGGGGCAAGGCGCACAGACCTTCAAGCGCCAGTGCGGAACCTGCAATCTGTGCTGCAAACTTTACGACACGCCAGTCGTCGAAAGCCCCGCCGGCGTCTGGTGCCGGCACTGCCAGCCGGGCAAGGGCTGCGACATCTGGGAGACGCGCCCGGATCAGTGTCGCGCCTTCTTCTGCAACTGGATCATGCTGGACTGGCTGGGCGACGAATGGAAACCCGATGTCGCCAAGTTCATCTTCACGCTCGACCGCGCATCCGGCTATCTGCAATTTCAGGTCGATCCGCAAAATCCCGAGGCATGGAAACGCGAACCCTATTACAGCCAGATCAAGACCTGGGCGATCGAAGGTCTTTCGCGGGCGCGCTGTACGCTGGTTTTCGTCGGCAAGGCGGTGACCTTGATTCTGCCGGACGGCGACGAGGCGCTCGGCGAGCTCAAACCAGAAGACAAAATTGTCGTGGAGCCGGGCAGGCCCGGGACCTTTGACGTCAAGCTGCAACGCGGCGCTGCGCGAAAACCGAATTGATCCTCGGACTGGCGGGATGAGCGCAGGCGACGGCGCGGTGTCGGGCGATCCGCGCGGTTGCGCCGGCAAGCGCGCTCAGGTTCGCGCGACTGCGGCGGGTTTTGCCGCATGACGGCGCACGAGCCAGTTTTGCGCGAGCGCCGTCAGGGGCTTTTCCACCCAGCGATAGATGGCCAGCGCGAGCAGGATTGAAGCCAGCGTCGAAAGGACGACCAGCGGCCAGTAGCCATATTTGTCGAGACCGCCGGCAAGCCATGATTTGCGCAGCGCGATGACCGTCAGGGGATGAAAGAGGTAGAGGGCGTAGGAGGCGTCGCCCACCAGCGCTGCAAGGCGCATGGCGGGGCCGGCGTCGCCCGCGGACGGCCGCAATACGACGGCGGCGAAAATGGCGGCCATCGGCGCGCCCCAGGAAAAAAGGCGCAGGAAGCCGTTCGGGTCGACGGCGTCAAGGGCCTCCAGCGCCGAATTCATGGGATCGTAGACAAGAACCGGAAGGGCCGCCGCCAGAAGCGCGAGGCTTGCAGCGCCGGGAAGGCGAAGGCCCGCGCGATAGACGAGCGCCAGCCCCATGCCGAGCGCAAATTCCAGAACGATCGGATCGCTCCAGAAGGCGAACGCGACATTCTGCGGCGCAAGAACGGCGTTGGCGATTGCGAGCGCGCCCAGGAACGCCGCAATCCCGGCGACGGCGCGAAACCGCGGCAGCCAGACGAAGCAGGCGAAGACGCAATAGAAGAACATTTCATATTCCAGCGTCCAGCCGAGCGAATGGACGGGGCGGGGCGCGCCGTCGAGGCCGCGCGGCCAGGGCAGGAAGGCGAAAGAGGCGAGAATTTCGCCCACAGAGGGGGCAAGCTGCTTGCCGGCGGCTGCGCCGCGCAGGGCGGCGAGGGCGAAGATCGCGGTGGCCAGCCAGTAGAGCGGCACGATGCGGGCGATGCGCCGGCGCAGGAATTGCGAAGCGCCGCCGGGCGCTGCGAAAAGCTTCTCAGCCGACAAGACCATGACGAAACCGGACACG
>JBKDZW010000015.1:0-25165 GCA_047971685.1 Rhodoblastus sp. | reverse complement strand
CGCCGGCGGCCAGTTGGTCGGTAATGCTGTCGATGAACGGGGTCTGTCGGTGCTTATGGGCTTTCCCGGCCAAGGCGGGCTTGACGCCGCTCGAGGCGCGTTTGAGGCCATCGGGCTCATGACGGCCGAGCCTCTGTTTGTGGGCAGTCATGCCGCGCCTTTTGTTCCATCCGCTCAACCTGACCAGCGCAAGACACCCAATGCCTGACATGACGCCCGACGCCTGGAACAAGAAACTGGCAACGCCCCTGTTTGAGAAGGCGACCATCATCGGTTGCGGCCTGATCGGGTCGTCGTTGTTGCGGGTGGCGCGCCGCAACAATCTCGCACGCAATCTGACGGCGGCCGATATTTCACCTGCGGTTTGCACGCGCGTCCTGGAATTGGGGCTTGCCGATGAGGCGACGACCGCTCTCGCCGATGCGGTTGCCGGCGCCGATCTCGTCATTCTGTGCGTGCCGGTCGGCGCCAACCGGAGCGTCGCCGAAGCCATAGCAACCAAACTATCGCCGGGCGCGATCGTTAGCGATGTCGGTTCCGTGAAAGGCGCCGTCGTCGCCGCTGTCGCTCCGCTCCTGCCGGCGGGCGTTCATCTGATCCCGGCTCATCCCGTCGCCGGCACCGAGGAATCGGGACCGGACGCGGGCTTTGCGACCCTGTTTCTCAATCGGTGGTGTATTCTCACGCCGCCAACCGACGCCGACCCCGCTGCGCTGGCAAGGCTCTCGGATTTCTGGACAGCGGCGGGAAGCAATGTCGAGATTATGTCGGCAGAGCATCATGATCTGGTGCTCGCAATCACCAGTCATGTTCCCCATCTCATCGCCTACAATATCGTCGGTACGGCGGACGATCTCGAAACCGTCACCCAGTCCGAGGTCATCAAATTTTCGGCAGGCGGATTCCGTGATTTTACACGCATCGCCGCATCCGATCCGACCATGTGGCGCGACGTATTTCTGAACAACAAGGAAGCCGTTCTGGAAATTCTCGGGCGGTTCACTGAAGATTTGAGCGCGCTGCAACGAATGATCCGCTGGGGCGACGGCGACGGATTGTTCGCCCTGTTCACGCGAACCCGCAATATCCGGCGCTCCATTATCGAAAGCGGTCAGGAAACCGCAGCGCCCGACTTCGGCCGCCACCAGTCCGATCCTCAATAATCTCGGTTGCCGGTCACAGTCGTTGCCGCATTGTGGCGGCGAGGGCGGGATCGGCGCGCAGGGATTCTTCGACGAGCATGCCGACGCCGTTTTCGACGGCTTCCTGAAGGCGTTGGGAAAACTCGTCCTTCGATAATCCCGGCTCGATCGCCGGCAGGAATTCGATGACGGCGACGCCGGGATTGCGCAGAAAACTCCGGCGCGGCCAATACAATCCCGTGTTGAGCGCCACCGGCACGACGCGCGCATTCAAGGTCGTATAGATATGCGTGACCCCGTATTTGTAATTCGGCGGCGCGCCGACGGCGCGGCGCGTGCCCTCGGGGAACAGTATGATCCGGCGCTTCAGCTTGAGAAACTCGGCAACCCCGTTCGTCACCTGATTCAACGCCGTAGAACCCGAAGCGCGATTGATGGAAATTTGATCGACCGCCCAGAGATACCAGCCGAACAAGGGCACCCAGGTCAGTTCGCGCTTGTGGACGTAAGAAAAATTGTCGACGACGAGCGTAAGCGCGAAAGTTTCAAGGATCGACTGATGCTTTGGCGCAACCACCGCTCCACCCGCAGGAATCTGATCGAGCCCGCGAAACTCCACTTTGATCCCGCAGATGGCCTTCAGCAGCCAGAGCGAAGTTCTCGCCCAGGCGCGCGCCATGAAAGTCGCCGGACCACGCCCCATAAGGACGGATGGCAGCCCGGCCAGCATCAAAAGAATAAGGTTCACATAGAACAGCAGATTGAAAACCGCGGACCGCACTCCGATCGAAATGCGGCGGCTCTGGCCAATAACCGGCGTTTGCGTCAGGCGTTCATCGGGCATGTTCGTTTGCATTCCCATGAGGCGATCTCGGTCAGGCCAGGCGCCGCAAGCGACGGAAAACGATCATACGCGAGGTTTGACCGGATAGGACGGCGCTCAGGACGGCGATCGCGGCAATCGCCGAATAACCGAGCCAGCCGATGGAAAAGGAGCCGAACAGAGCTTCGAGCTGCTCGCCGCTCGGCGTGGCGGCCAGCCTTTGCGAGAGCAATCCCGCAGCCAGAAACGTGAGGGACGCCATTCCTGCGCCGATCAGGCCGCCGCGCAATCCAAGCCGGAGAAATCGGCGCTGGAATTGCCTCGAAATGAACTGATCGCTGGCGCCGACAAAATGCAGGACTTCGATGATCTCGCGATTTCCCGCCATTGCGCCGTGCGTGGCAAAGGAAATCGCGAGCGCCATCGCCGTAATGATCAGGACGAGCAGGAAGACGGCGATTGCAACAAGCGCATTGGCCATATCGGCCAATCTCTCGGACCAGACACGATGATCGTCGAGATTGGCGTTTGGCGATATTTCAACGATGCGACGTCGCAATTGATCGAAATCCACGCTGACGCCTGCGGCGAGCTTCAGCACGATCATACGGGGAACCGGGATTTCATCGAGATTGACGCCCTGTCCGAGCCAGGGCTCGAGCAGCAGTTCCGATTCGTGTTTTGTCATGGCCCGGACATCGGCCACGCCGGGCATGGTCCGTGCGACCTGCACAATCCGGTTCAGATCGGCGTCAATATCCCGGTTCGTCGCCGGCTTGAGCTGAATGGTCGCTTCACGCGACACGGTCGAGCGCCATTCCCGGCTGGCCTGACCGATCAGAACCGCGCCGCCCGCAGCGAGCGAGGCCAGGAATGTCATGATCGCCACCACGATGATCAGCGTACGGCCGGCGATGCTCGATGCAGGCACGAGCGGGGCTTCGGCGACGCGGATTGTGCTTCTGCTCGTGGGCGTTGACGGCGGGCTGGCGGTCTCAGCGGACATGAAACCACCTTTCAATCGTATATGTGGAGCCGGCTGTCGCCGAGCACCAGCCGGCGCGCGCCGTCGAATTGATCCATCAATCCAAGGTCATGAGTCGCCACGACGACCGAGGTTCCGGATCTCTGAAGCTCGACGAACAGGCGAATCAGGCGACGCGCCATGGTGGGGTCGACATTCCCCGTCGGTTCGTCGGCCAGCAGGATTTCCGGCCTGACAATCAACGCCCGCGCGATTGCGGCGCGCTGCTTCTCGCCACCCGACAATACTTCGGGGTAGACGTGCATCCGGTCGCCCAGCCCCACCCAGCGCAGAAGTTCGACGACCTCGTCGCGATATTGCGTCTCCAGCTTTCCCTGGACGCGCAGGGGGAGAGCGACGTTTTCGTAGGTCGTGAGATGATCCAGCAACCGGAAATCCTGGAATACGATGCCTATCCGCCGGCGGATCGACGTGATCGCATCCTTGTCGAGCGTGGAAGCGTCCTGCCCAAAAATAGAAATCAGACCGCGCGTCGGCCGCAGGGACAGAAGCAGCAAGCGCATAAGCGTCGTCTTGCCGGCGCCCGAAGGTCCGGTGAGAAACTGAAATGAGCCTGGCGTGATCGAAAAATTGAGATCCTGAAGAACTTCCGGTCCCATTCCATAGCGCAGGCCGACGTTTTCGAAGCGTACCAAGGCCAAGCTCCGGCAGGACCAACATGAACATTCGCGGCGACGAATCGTCCTTTTTTACCCCCAATTAACTATAAGCCTGCGATCAATGGAACCGGAAGAACCCTGTGGCGTTCCTCCTGTGGGTTCATTCGCCGCAAGCTCTGAGCAAACTCCTCTGGGTCGTTCGCTATGGCCATTGAAATCAGCCCGGATATTGATCCCTCATCCCATCTGTCTCGGCTCCGATGGCCGTTTTTCATCGCAGCGTTTACGCTCGGGACAATGGTCTTCATCGGCGCCCGAACCAGCATCGTGCGCGCCATGCCTCGAACGGCAGTCATTTTCGAGGCGGCGAACCTGCCGGTAAATCTGACGGGCCTGGCGCTTGAGAAAGTCGCTGCGAGAATCATGCTCGATGGAGATCGCAGGATCCTTGTCGTCGAGGGCGATATTGTAAATCCGGGCGGCGATGCCGAAGCGGCCAAATCCTTGATCGTTTCATTGCTCGGAGACGATGGTCAGACACTGTACACGTGGACGACTCCCGCGCCGCAGAATGCATTCGTCGCCGGCGATCGCGCAGCGTTTGTAGCCCGTCTTGCCTCGCCGCCCACAAACGCGACCAGCGTGGCCGTCGAATTCGACCGCACGGAGCACGCAGCCGGCGTATCCGCGGCGCAAGGCCGAAAAAAGCCGGCAGGCGCCAACCGCATTCAAGGCTCCAGCACGGAATCCCAGTACAGGTAATCCATCCAGCTTTCATGCAGATAATTGGGTGGAAAACGACGCCCGGCGCGCCTGAGGTCGTCGACCTCCGGTCGATAGGGAACAACGTTTGGCCACATACGGGCTTCCACCGGCAGCTTGTCGCTTTTGCGAAGATTGCAGGCGGAACAGGCGGCGACAACATTGTCCCAGGTTGTCAATCCGCCTTTAGATCGCGGCACGACGTGATCGAACGTCAAGTCGTCGCGATGGCCACAATATTGGCAGGTAAATCTATCACGGAGAAAGACGTTAAACCGGGTAAAGGCCGGAAAGCGGGCTGGTTTGATGTAAGTTTTCAATAATACGACCGATGGAAGCTTCATTTCAAAGCTTGGACTTCTAACGGTCTTTTCATAATGTGAGACTATGTTTACCCGATCAAGAAATACGGCCTTAATTGCGTCCTGCCAAGACCAGAGCGACAGCGGGTAATAGCTCAACGGTCGGTAATCCGCGTTGAGCACGAGCGCCGGACACGCTTCCGGCCTGACAGTCGGTTGGTAGTGAACCGACAACCGGAGCACCCCACAATTTGCGATCGGCCAAAGCCGAATCTTGCCGCTCCAATAGTCTACAGGCGTCGAGACAAAATTGTGAAGGGGGTGAAAATCACCGTGTGGGGACGGGCGTGCCGCTGCGGTAATCGTAGAAGCCGCGCTGCGTCTTTTTGCCCAGCCAACCGGCCTCGACATATTTAACCAGCAGCGGGCAGGGGCGATATTTGGAATCCGCCAGACCCTCGTGCAGCACCTGCATGACCGAAAGGCAGGTGTCGAGACCGATGAAATCGGCGAGTTGCAGCGGGCCCATAGGATGGTTGGCGCCCAGGCGCATGGCCGTGTCGATCGAATCGACGGAACCCACACCCTCATACAGAGTGTAGACAGCCTCGTTGATCATCGGCAGCAGGATACGATTGACGATGAAAGCCGGGAAATCCTCGGAAACCGTAATCGACTTTCCGAGCTTTGTGATGAAGGTCTGCGCCCTCTCGAATGTGGCGTCTTCCGTGACAATGCCCCGGATCAGCTCGACAAGCTGCATGCGCGGCACCGGATTCATGAAATGAATGCCTATAAACTGCTCGGGACGATCGGTCGATGCGGCAAGGCGCGTGATCGAAATCGAGGATGTATTCGTCGCTATCAGGGCGTCCTTGCGCAGAACCGGGCACAAATGCGCAAAAATCTTGCGCTTCAAATCCTCATTTTCCGTGGCCGCTTCGATCACGAGGTCGCAATCTGCAAAGGCCTCGTTGCCCGTTGAGGTTTCGATGCGGCCAATAGCCGCAGCGCGGATATCGACCTCGATCGAGCCCCGTTCCTGCTGGCGGCGCAGTGTCGAATCAATGTCGGCCACGGCTTCGGCCAATCGTTGATCGGATATGTCATTCAGTACGACTGAAAACCCGGACATCGCGCAAACCTGCGCGATGCCCTTGCCCATCTGACCTGCGCCAATAATTCCAACCTTGGCGATTTCACTGTCCATTTGCCAGTCCAGTTCGCTCAAACGCGATCATCATAAGCCAAGACATTGGTCGGTCCAGTCGCCTCTCAGCGACCGGCTTTCTGGAGTTCCTGGTCGAATTCGGGCATCGCCTGAAACAGGTCTGCGACCAAGCCATAATCGGCGACTTGGAAGATCGGCGCTTCCTCGTCCTTGTTGATGGCGACGATGACCTTGGAATCCTTCATGCCCGCCAGATGCTGGATTGCGCCGGAAATCCCGACCGCGACATAGAGATCGGGCGCGACCACCTTGCCGGTCTGGCCAACCTGCCAGTCATTAGGCGCATAACCCGCGTCGACGGCGGCGCGCGATGCGCCGACAGCCGCGCCAAGACGGTCTGCGACCGGCTCGATGTATTTCTTGAAATTGTCCGAGCTTTGCAGTGCGCGGCCGCCCGATACGATGATCTTGGCGGAGGCGAGTTCCGGACGGTCGGATTTCGCAAGCGCCTCGGAAACGAAGCTGGACACGCCGGGATCGGCGGCGGCGACGATCTTCTCGACCGTTGCGGAGCCGCCTTCGCCGGTCGCCTTGAAGGAGGCCGTGCGTACGGTGAGAACCTTCTTTGGATCCTTGGACTGAACGGTCTGGATCGCGTTGCCGGCGTAAATCGGCCGCTCGTACGTGTCGGCGGAAACGACGGCGGTGATCTCGGAGACCTGCATCACGTCGAGCAGGGCGGCTACGCGCGGCATAGTGTTTTTCGCCGAGGCGGTCGCAGGGGCGACAATCGCGTCATAGCCGGGGGCCAGACCCACGATCAGCGCCGCAGTCGGCTCGGCCACCTGGTGGCCATAGAGCGCATCGTCGGCCAGCAGCACCTTTTCGACGCCAGCAAGCTTGGCGGCGTCGGCGGCCGCGCCGTCCGCGCCCTGGGCTGCGACAAGGATGTGCACCGGCGCGCCAAGCGCGACGGCGGCTGTCAGAGCCTTGGCAGTGGCGTCATTCAACTTGCCGCCATGAACTTCCGCAATCAGCAGCGTCGCCATCAGATCACTCCCGCTTCATTCTTGAGCTTGCCGACCAGTTCGGCCACGGAACCCACTTTCACGCCAGCCTTGCGGGCGGCGGGTTCGGTCGTCTTGAGAACCGCAAGCCGGGGGCTGGCGTCCACGCCGTAATCCTCAGCGGTTTTCTCGTCGATCGGCTTCTTCTTCGCTTTCATGATGTTGGGCAAAGAGGCGTAGCGCGGCTCGTTGAGACGCAGATCGGTCGTGACGATGGCCGGCATCTTGAGCGCAACCGTCTGGAGGCCGCCATCGACCTCGCGCGTCACGTTCACGCCGCCATCGGCAAGCTCGACTTTCGAGGCGAATGTACCCTGTCCCCAGCCGAGCAGGGCAGCCAGCATCTGGCCGGTCTGGTTGCAATCGTCGTCGATCGCCTGCTTGCCCAGAATGATCAGGCCGGGCTGCTCTGCATCGGCGACGCCCTTGAGAATCTTGGCGACAGCCAGAGGCTCGACGGCGCCGTCGACCTTGACCAGGATGCCGCGGTCCGCGCCCATGGCAAGGCCCGTGCGCAGCGTCTCTGAAGCCTGCGCCGGGCCGATGGAAACGACAATCACCTCGGTCGCCTTGCCGGCTTCCTTGAGCCGCAGGGCTTCTTCGACGGCGATTTCGTCGAATGGATTCATGGACATTTTGACGTTAGCGAGATCGACGCCGGATCCATCCGCTTTCACGCGGATCTTGACGTTGTAATCAACAACTCGCTTTACCGGCACGAGGACCTTCATAACTCGCTCCCATAAGGCTCAATTTTCGGAAGGTTTGGTACCTGTCGCCTCCAAACGAGTCAACGCGGTCGCGTTTACCGGAAGCGGTTCCGAAGTGCGAAATCAGCAAACATGTCAGCGGTTCTGTTTCAGCGATTCTGTCCTGGCGCCCATAAGACATCGCCGGCGCCGCGCCGGTTTGCCGTGCGCGAGGCGACGAACAGGAAGTCCGACAGGCGATTGACGTAGCGCATCGCGGGCTCATCCACGCTCTCGTTGGCGGCGGTCGCCAGCGCCACCATGATTCTTTCGGCGCGACGGGCGATGGTTCGCGCCAGATGAAGGGCTGCCGCAGCGGGCGACCCGCCCGGCAATATGAACGATTTCAGCGGTTGCAATTCTGCGTTCAAGTCGTCGATTTCCTGTTCGAGCCGGTCGACCTGGGATTGGACGATGCGCAGCGCGCCTTCTGCGCGCGGGGTCTCTTTCGGAGTTGCAAGGTCGGCGCCGAGGTCGAACAGATCGTTCTGGATGCGCGCGAGCATGTCCGTCAGTACGGGGTCGTCCTTGCCCAGGGTCGCGCGCGCCACGCCGATTGCGGCATTTGTTTCGTCGATTGCGCCATAGGCTTCCACGCGCAAATCCGACTTCAGCCTGCGTTCGCCTGATACGAGAGCCGTCGTGCCGTTGTCGCCGGTTCGCGTGTAGATCTTGTTGAGGCGCACCATGCTGTTTGTCAGCTCCTGAACCAGAGAACGCCCATAACGACGAGGATGGCGACAAATTGCAGCCCGACGCGCCAGCGCATCAGCTTTTGCGACGTGTTGGCGTTACCGCCGCGCAACATGTTTGCAAGGCCGAGAAAAAGAACGAGCGTCACCGCACCGAGCGCAACCGTCACCAGAATATTCTCAGTCATCAACTTCTTCCGCTCGCTTCGACGTACGGAAATAGCAGCGCCGGATTGATTTTGTAAGGGCGAGCCAGAGCAATCCCACTTTTGGCGAAACCGGCAAAGGTCGGATAAATTTCCGCTATCAAATTAGGCAGGCGCCCTGAGAGGCCCGCAATACCCGCTTTAACGGCGAATGAGGCGCTCGATATAATCGAGTTCGTCTTGCGGGCGTGCGGTTTCGCCGAGCCGGCGTCGCAATTCCTCCAGTACGCGCTGGGCGCGGAGCGCTGGCGTCACGCCAAGAGGATCGTAGCGCGCATTGGGATCGTAGCGACGATTGCGCTGACTGGGGCGGCCAAGCGGGTCGGCTTCGTCGCGTTCCTGGCCGTTGGCGTCGCCCATCTGCTGGTTGTCGCCCTCGCCGTCCTGCCCGGGCTGGTCCCCACGATTCTGCATGGCCTGGGCGAGTCGATCTGCGCCGTTGCGCATAGCTTCCAGCGCGCGGCCTTGCGCATCGACGGCCTTGTCGCGGTCGCCGCCCTGGCCAAGCTCGCCTTCGGCCTGTTTCATGGCGTCGCCGGCGTCGCCCAATTGCTTGCCGCCTTTTTTGCCGAACGGGCCCTTTTCCAGCCGGCGCTGGATGTCGGCGAGCCGGTTCTCCAGATCCTTCTGCCGCTCTTTCAATCCGCGCTCGCGCTGCTGGCCCGGGGATCGACCTTGTTCTGCGCGTCGACCGTCGCGCGGCGCTGAATTTTCATCCTGTTCGGCGTTGCCGTCGCGATAGGTGTCGTCGCGCAATTGCTGCTGATCGCGCATCAATTGATCGAGATCGGACAGCGCGCGCCGCATTTCGCGCTGAGCCTGGCTTTGCGGCGGGCGTTTGCCGGCGGTCCGGAGATTTTCGAGAATATCCTGGAGGCGGTCGAGCATGTCCTGAGCGGACGCCACATCGCCGGATCGCGCCATGGATTCCATCTGCTCCAACATCTTGCGCAATTGGTCGGGCGTCACCGAACGCGAGCGCCGCCCCCGGTCGGCTTCGGCCTGATTCTGGCTATCGGGCTGTTTTTTGGCCATTTCGGCCAGAAAACGGTCCATCGCTTGGCGGAGCGCTTCGGTCAGGCGGGCAATCTCTTCAGGCGGCGCGTTGCGCTGCAAGGCGTCGCGCAAATCCTTTTCGGCCGCCCGCATCGCGCGTTCGGCGTCAGTCGAATCGCCGTCTTCGATCTGGAGCGCCATGGCCCACAAAAGGTCGACCACTTCGCGTAAATCCGCATTGGAACGCGCCCCGATCAGACCGGCGCGCGCAACCCGCAAGCCAAGATAAATTCCTGATGTTTCCATGAATTTTTCAGGCGCGAGCATCAAGGCGTCGAGAGCTGCGCCAACGCGGGCGCGCTGGGATGGCGCAAGCGCCAGATTGCGTCTTTGTTCGACCAGCGCGCGGGCAAGCGGCTTGGCGAAGGGGCGTTGCGGCAGATAGATGGCAATCGGCGCCGTGGCGCCTTCATTGCCCCCCTCGTCGCGGGCGACCAAGCGAAAAACGACACGTGCGCCAGCCCATGGGCTTTCGGCAATATCGAGGGTTGCGCGTCCTTCGCCGACGCCATTGACGCCAGGCGGCAAGGCCAACGGCATCCGGGGCGGATCGACCAGCGGTTTCTCTCCGACAATCTTACCCTGAATTTCGGGATCGGAAACGCGCGCTTCGAGCGCGGCTACGCCGTAATCGTCGTCTGTGCGGTAGGCAATGCTTAGCGAGCCGCGCAGATTGGCGTGGGGCTGTTCGAGTAATTCAATGACAGGCGGCCGGTCGGGAATGGCGGTCAGCTCGAAGGTCTCGCCGGCGAACTTCAATTTACCGTCGCCCTTGAGCGTGAAGCGGCTTTCCCGTTCGTCGCTGCGCGCAGCGTCCGGTTTTTCCTTGTTCAGCGCCAGTCCGCCCTCGATCGACGTCTCGAAGGCGTTCTTGCTGGCGCTACGCACGATGATCGTGGAGCCGATGGGGGCCGAGATATGGCGGCGCTCGCCCGAAGGACGCCCGTTCACAAGCATGATCGGCGGCTTGGCGGTGTAGGGCGGCGGGTCGATCCAGGCGTCGATGCGGGCGAGATCGGCGCCGCCCGATCCGCCGGACCAGACGAAAGCCGTACGGAGGCGGGCCGAACGGTCGTCGCCGGCATGAATGGCGGCCACGACCGCCAGAAGGACGGCGGCGGCCCTGAGCGCCCGGATGTCGAAATCCACGGAGCGCGGCGAAGGCGTCGCCAGCCGGACGGATTTCAGCCTTGCGGCGAGGCGGGCCTGATGTACGCGCCACAGCGCCATGGTCGCGGGGTCGGCCTTGTTGGCGGGCTCGTCGTCGAGCGTGGAGGCGACGGCGTAACCGTCGGCCTCGTCGCGGTCGATCCGGCGCAGCGCATCCGCACGAGAAAAATGCGCGCGCCGGAATTCTCGCACGCAGATGGCGATTGCGACGATGACGAAGCCAAGGACGCCGAAGGGGCGTGACGCCGCCGGCAGGGCGTTCCACAGGCCGAACCAGGAGACCGCGAGAAAAACCGCGCCAAGAGCGGCGACAGTGGACAGGGCGCGCCAAACCGCCTCCCAGGCCAAGATCGCCCGGGCCGTGGCGACAAGACCGTTCAATGTTCTGTCGGTCGAAATCACTCTCGGAGAAGTTCCAGGAACGAGAAGTCCGATGACGGCCCATGCCGCATTTTGCGATTGGACGCTACACCAATGTCCTCAGACTGGCGAAGCCCCGATGCGGGCAGAGTTTACGCCAACCACGCCGGAATTGTGTCGAGCCCGATCAGGTCTTCGTAAGTAGGGCGCGCCCGCACGATTGCAGCCTGCGCGCCGCTGACGAGCGCTTCGGGAACAAGCAGTCTTGAATTGTAGGCGCAGGACTGGACCGCGCCATAGGCGCCCGCCGACATGACGGCGAGCAGATCGCCGGGCCTTGCCTCGGGCATGTCCCGGTCGAGTGCGAGATAATCGCCGGTTTCGCAGACAGGGCCGACCACGTCGACGCGCTCGATCATAGCCTTCGGGTCGCGCCGGACGGGCAGGATTTCGTGGTGCGCCTCGTAGAGCGTCGGTCGGATGAGATCGTTCATTGCAGCGTCCACAATGACGAAGGTCCGTTTTTCGGCCCGTTTCACATAGACGACGCGCGTCACAAGAATGCCGGCATTGCCGACGATCAGGCGGCCCGGCTCGAAAATAAAACGGCAATCGAGGCGCCCGAGCGTTCGCCGCACGACGTCGGCATAACGGTCGGGATGATAGGAATCGGGATCCTCGCCCGGGCGATAGGGAATGCCAAGACCGCCGCCGAGATCGACATGGTCTATGGCGTGGCCGTCGGCGCGAAGGTCGACAACCAGGTCGTTAAGCAGAAGAAATGCATTCTCGAACGGCGCGAGATCCGTGATCTGCGAGCCGATATGCATGTCGACGCCCGAAACGTGTATGCCCGGCAGGGCGGCGGCCTGCCGGTAAATCTCCCGTGCGCGCGAGATCGGCACGCCGAACTTGTTCTCGGCTTTGCCTGTCGAAATCTTGGCGTGGGTTTTCGCATCGACATCCGGGTTCACGCGCAAGGCTATGTGGGCGGTTGCGCCCAGGCTCTGCGCGACCTGCGATATGACCATAAGCTCGGGTTCGGATTCCACGTTGAAGCAGAAAACGCCGCAACTCAGCGCAAGCGCGATTTCCGCGCGCGTCTTGCCGACGCCGGAAAAGGTGATGTGGTCCGCCGGCGTTCCCGCGGCGAGCGCCCTGCGCAATTCGCCTTCCGAAACAATATCCATGCCCGCGCCGCAGCGCGCCAGAGTGCGAATGACCGCCTGATTGGAATTGGCCTTCATCGCGTAGCAGACGGAGACGTCGAGACCGGCGAAGGCGTCGCGGAACACGCGATAATGGCGCTCGATCGTGGCTGTCGAATAGCAATAGAAGGGTGTGCCGACCTGCTCCGCAAGCGCGCTCAGATCGACATCTTCGGCAAAGAGAGCCCCGTCGCGATAATCGAAATGGCGCATGAGCGTCAGAGAAGGGGGTCGAGAATGAACGGCGAGGGGCGCCTGAGGGGCTTCCCGGATTTTGTTTCCGACTCTTCCGTTCTGGAGGTTGTGTTGCGGAACAGACCGCCCGGCGCGCCGGGCGGCGTATTTGCGGGCGTCGCCTGGCTTGGCTGGGGTTGCGGCGGCGCGCCGGGCGGCGGCTCCAGCGGGCCGCGACGCCCGCAGCCGCTCAAGGCGAGCGCCGCGACGATGCAGACGGAAATCTTGAGTGGGACAGGCACAGGATCATCCAGATATTGGTGAATTTGCCTAACACAGGTCTTGAAGCCGCGCCAACACGTCAGCCTTCAACCTCGCGCGGGGGCGCCCAGGCGCGCAATCCAGGCTTCCGCCTGCGCTTTCACGTTTTGCGGCGCGGTTCCGCCGTAGCTGGTGCGGCTGACGACCGAGTTTTCGACGCTCAGCACATCCAGCACGTCCGGCTCGAACGCCGCATCGACGGTTCGCAGATCGTCCAGCGTCAATTCCTCCAGGCCGACGTTGCGTGCTGCCGCCAGCGCCACCACCCGGCCGGTGACGTGATGCGCCTGCCGGAAGGGCATGCCGAGGCGGCGCACCAGCCAATCGGCAATGTCGGTTGCCGTCGAATAGCCGGCGCTGGCGGCGGTCCGCATTTTTTCCGTATCGGGGGCCATGTCGCGCACCATGCCGGCGGTGGCGGCCAGGCAAAGCGACAGCGAATGGACGGCGTCGAACACGCCTTCCTTGTCCTCCTGCATGTCCTTGGAATAGGCAAGCGGCAGGCCTTTCATGACGATGAGGAGGCCGTTCAGCGCGCCGATCATACGCCCGGTCTTGCCGCGCACGAGTTCCGCCGCGTCGGGGTTGCGCTTTTGCGGCATGATGGAGGAGCCGGTCGAGAATTTGTCGCTGAGCCGCAGGAAACCGAAGAATGGGCCGGTCCAGAGCACCAGTTCTTCGGCAAAGCGGGACAGATGGGTTGCGCAGATCGCAATCGCCGATAACGTTTCCAGAGCGAAATCGCGGTCCGATACGCTGTCCAGCGAATTTGCGGTCGGACGGTCGAAGCCCAGCGCCTTCGCCGTCGCCGCGCGGTCGATGGGAAACGAGGTGCCGGCGAGCGCGGCGGCGCCAAGCGGACATTCGTTCATGCGCGCGCGCGCATCTGCAAAACGGCCACGGTCGCGCTCGAGCATTTCCACATAGGCGAGTAGATGGTGTCCGAATGTCACGGGCTGGGCGGGCTGGAGATGCGTAAAGCCCGGCATGACGGAGGCTGCATGCACAAGCGCGGTTTCGGCCAGCGCGCGCTGAAGGTCGGCTAGCTGCGCGCCGAGCTGGTCTATGGAATCGCGCACCCAGAGGCGGAAGTCGACGGCGACCTGATCGTTGCGCGAGCGGGCCGTGTGCAACCGTCCGGAGGACGGCCCGACGATTTCGGCGAGCCGGGATTCGATATTCATGTGTATGTCTTCGAGTGCGCGCGAAAAATTGAAGCGGCCGGATTCGATTTCGCCCAAAATCTGATCCAGACCGGCGGAAATCGCTGCGGCGTCGTCACCGGACACGATTCCATTTGCGGCGAGCATCGCCACATGCGCTCTGGAGGCTGTAATGTCCTGCCGGAACAGGGCTTGGTCGAACCCGATGGATGCGTTGATCTCTTCCATGATCGCATCCGGCGCGGATTCGAACCGTCCGCCCCACATCTTGTTGCTCATGAGCCTATCCCGGAACAGCTATCCATGACTGAACATTCGAGCCGCCAGACGCCACGGAAATCAAGGACGATCATCATAGGAGCGGCGCTCGTGGCGGCTGCGGTGGGCGTCCTATACGGGATTCTTGCGCCAGCCGGCAAGAAAGGGACAAACCAATGCGCAGCATCCAAACACGTTCTGGCCGAAGTCGCGGCGCAGGCCAAGGGCGCAGTCGCCGCAGCCATTGTGTCCAAGCAGCCGCAAGCCATGGAGACGCTGGATTTCTTCGGTCCCGATAACCGCGCAATGACGCTCGCCGATTTTCGCGATCGAGTGATCCTGGTCAATCTCTGGGCGACCTGGTGCGTGCCATGCCGGGAGGAAATGCCGGCGCTCGACAAGCTGCAAGCCAAGCTGGGTTCGAAGGATTTTGAAGTGGTCGCCATCAATATCGATACTGCCCGGCTTGAGCGCGCCCGCGAGTTCCTGAAGGAAATTTCGGTCAAGACGCTCGCCTTCTACCACGACCCGAAGGCCGATGTTTTCTATCGCTTGCGGACGGCGGGAAAGGTCGTGGGGCTGCCGAGCACGTTTCTGGTGGGGCGCGATGGCTGCGAAATCGCCGCCATGTCGGGGCCGGCCGATTGGGCGTCCGAAGACGCTATGGCGCTGATCCGGGCCGCCGTGCAGCGCTGATCTGGGTGCAAAGGTTAAGCGCGTCGCGGTAAAAAAGAACTGCCGCGCATCCTATCCGTTTGATTTAATGTTTATATTTCCATCTCCGCCGCCGATGTCCGCAGATGAGCGTTTCCGCTGTTCAGGTTACTGACTAAAGGCATTTGCCGCACAGATGTGGTTGTGAAAGTGTTGGGGGCCTTGTTGATGAATTGTTAACCCAGTGATGAGTGTGGAGTTCGCGATGCGTAGGTTTCTGTCGGCCTTGACGGTCACTTTCGCCGCGTTGACCTTTTCGTCGCTGAGCCTTGCCCCGGCTGAAGCCGGAGGGCTGCTTCAGGATCTTTTCTCATCGCAACCGAGCGCCGCTCCGGCGGCCTATTCATATGCGCCTGCACAACCGCAGATGCGCTTTTTATATGATGGGGGTTTGCGCGTTTCGCGTCGGGCCCCGGCCCATCGCAAGGCTTTTCACAAGAAATCCAACGCGAAACGGTGGGCGGTTGGCCGCAAGGGCTCGCCTGCGGTCCGTCGTCATGTCAATCGTAGCGCACGCGCCACTTATGAGCGCCGCGCAACCCGCGTTCGCGCCGCCGCATCCCGGCGCGTGACCGCCGACATTGCCAAGGCTTCTGTCGCCAAAGCAGATACGCTTCCCATAAAGGCCGTGCAATCCGCGCAGATTCCCGCGCAAATCGCTAATGATCCGACCTTGCGGGTGGGGGACGCCTATATGACGCTGGAAGGGCTGCGCATCTATCGCGGAAAATCGACCAAGCATCACGGAAAATCGGCCAAGACCGCGCAAGCCAAGGCTTTTGTCGATTATCGGCGGTCGGCCTTGGGCGCGGGCGCCAAGTCGAAACTCGCAGCCCTCGATAGCGGGATGCATGCGGCGGCTGGCGGACGCGCCATTGCGACCATTACGAAACTCGCACCGCACAATCCGCAGAACCGCAAATCCGTGGATCGTCACGGCCGAGTCATTCGGGTGGTTGGACCCTGAAGCGATGGTCGACGTCTGAACGCCAACAGCAGGCTTTGAGAGCAAAGCGACTTTTGACGGATCCGACAAAAGCCAAATAAATCAATTGGTATCAAATAGCTAGAACGAGTGCTCTGACGTAAGCCAAGGTATCTCGTTCCAGCAAGATTCACCCGCGCGCGGGCGTCTTGTGCGGTACGCCGGCCTGTGCGAACTGCTCGGTCAATTCGCCGGACTGGAACATTTCGCGGACAATATCGCAGCCGCCGACGAATTCGCCCTTGACGTAAAGCTGGGGAATGGTTGGCCAGTTGGAGAAAGTCTTGATGCCTTCGCGGATCTCGCCGTCGGCAAGGACATTGACACCCTGATAGGGTACGCCGAGATAATCGAGAATCTGCACGACTTGCCCGGAGAAGCCGCATTGCGGCATCTGCGGCGTACCTTTCATGAACAGCACGACGTCGTTGGCGTCGATAACGGATTTGATCTGCTCGTTAACACTGGCCATTGCCTGTCCTTTCCTTGCGGAGTTCAAGGTTCCGCAGCGATGTGACTATAGAATAATCATCTTCGGGGGACCATAGCGATCAGGGTTTGCGTTTCAGGCCGGCGCGCTGGTGGTGAGCGCAAGCGCATGCAATACGCCGCCCATCTGGCCCTTGAGCGCGCCGTAGACCATCTGGTGCTGCTGGACGCGCGACTTGCCGCGAAAAGCCTCTGTCACGACAGTCGCCGCATAATGATCGCCGTCGCCCGCCAGATCCTGGATTTCGACGCGGGCGTCTGGGAAGGCCGCCTTGATCAGGCGTTCGATTTCGGAGGATTCCATCGGCATGGGGTCTCGAACCTAATTGAACGTCTCGGGGTTTGCGCCGGCCATATAGGCCGGAAGCGGCTCTTCGTAAGCCGTGCGCATATTGGAGATCAATATGGGCTCTTCGCCGGGCAGCCGCAATGCGTTGCCGCCGGTTACGCCCAGACGCTGCGTCGGCACACCGGCTTTGGCTGCCTCGGCCAGCAGCGCGGCCGTCTCTCCGGGGCGGCAGGTCACGAGATAACGCGCCTGGTCCTCGCCGAAGAGCGCTGCGTGGCGGGGGCCGCCCGGAAGCGCGTCAATTGTGGCGCCCACCCCGTTTGCTATCGCCATTTCCGCGAGTGCGACCGCCAGTCCGCCATCTGAAAGATCGTGGACGGCGCTGAAGCGGCCCGCATCGATGTGTGTGCGCACGAATTCGCCATTTCGGCGTTCGGCGGCGAGATCGACTGGCGGCGGCGCCCCGTCTTCCTGACCCAGGATCGCGGCCAGCCAGACGGATTGGCCGAGCCAGCCTAGGGTTGCGCCGATCAGGAGCACGTCCTCGCCGGCCGCCTTGAAGGCGATGGTGGCGGTCTTTGCAACGTCTGCGATCACGCCGACGCCGCCAATGGCCGGGGTCGGCAGAATGCCCGCGCCCCTGGTTTCGTTGTAGAGCGAGACATTACCCGAGACGATCGGGAATTCGAGCGCGCGGCAGGCTTCGCCTATGCCTTCGAGGCAGCCGACGAATTGCCCCATATATTCCGGGCGCTCGGGATTGCCGAAATTGAGATTGTCGGTGACCGCCAGCGGGCGGGCGCCAACAGCCGCAATATTGCGCCAGGCCTCGGCGACCGCCTGCTTGCCGCCCTCAACCGGGTCGGCAAGGCAATAGCGGGCGTTGACGTCGGTTGTGAGCGCCAGACCCTTCGGCCCGTCCTCAATGCGCACGACGGCTGCATCGCCCCCCGGCGCAATGACGGTGTTGCCGAGAATGAGATGGTCGTATTGTTCCCAGATCCAGCGTTTGGAGCAGATTTCCGGCGTACCGAGCAATTCAAGCAACGCCGCGCCATTGGAAATGGGCGAGGCGATTGCGTCAGCGTCGATGGGCGGGCGCTTGGGCGTCGGCGTATGCGGACGGTTGTAAAGCGGCGCCTCGTCGCCAAGCTCCTTGATCGGCAGATCGGCCTTCACCTTGCCTTCATGCTTGATGACGAAGCGCAAGGTGTCGGTGGTCTTGCCGATGACGGCGAAATCGAGACCCCATTTGCGGAAGATGCCCTCAGCCTCTTTTTCCTTTTCCGGCGTCAGCACCATGAGCATGCGCTCCTGGCTTTCCGACAGCATCATTTCATAGGCGCTCATGCCGGTTTCGCGGCAGGGCGCCATGTCGAGATCGAGTTCGATGCCCAGATTGCCCTTGGCGCCCATTTCAACCGCCGAGGAGGTGAGGCCGGCCGCGCCCATGTCCTGAATGGCGATGACCGCGCCGCTCTTCATCAATTCGAGGCAGGCCTCCAGCAGCAGTTTTTCGGAAAAGGGGTCGCCGACCTGCACGGTCGGGCGCTTTTCTTCCGCATCGGCCTCGAAGGAGGCGGAGGCCATGGTGGCGCCGTGGATGCCGTCACGGCCTGTCTTGGAGCCGAGATAGACGATCGGATTGCCGATTCCAGTCGCCTTTGCATAGAAAATCTCGTCCGTGCGGGCGAGGCCGACCGCCATGGCGTTGACGAGAATGTTGCCGTCATAGGCCTTGTGGAAGGCGGTAGAGCCACCGACCGTGGGCACGCCGAAGGAATTGCCGTAGCCTCCGATTCCGGCGACCACGCCGCTGACGAGATGGCGGGTCTTGGGATGGGCGGTCGAGCCGAAGCGCAAGAGGTTCAGGCAGGCGATGGGACGCGCGCCCATGGTGAAAACGTCGCGCAAAATGCCGCCGACGCCGGTGGCGGCTCCCTGATAGGGCTCGATGAAGGAGGGGTGGTTATGGCTCTCCATCTTGAAGATGCAGGCCTGACCGTCGCCGATGTCGATGACGCCGGCGTTCTCGCCGGGGCCCTGAATGACCCAGGGCGCCGTGGTCGGCAATTTACGCAGATGGATGCGCGAGGACTTGTACGAGCAATGCTCGTTCCACATCGCGGAAAATATACCGAGCTCGGTAAAGGTTGGCGCGCGTCCGATCAGCTCGAGAATGCGGTCGTATTCGTCGGGTTTCAGCCCGTGGGCGGCGACCAGCTCCGGCGTGACAATGGGTTCGGTGGTCAAGGCGAGGAAGACCCGGCGCTAGAGTAGGAAAGTGAGACCGCTTAGCCCTGCGCGCCTGCGAAGGCAACCGGACAATTCTGTTGCAAGAAAGACACGCGTTGACCGAAACGCAACGATCAGGCGCTCCGTTGATATAGGTCAATTATTTTCGGCCGCCGGCAATCAATTTTCCGTTCATCGAATTCAAACGCGCAAGCGAGAACGACTGGGGTTAGAATATGACGATAAAGGCAATTGTTCGAGGCGTGGCGTCGGCTGCCGGCCTTCTGGTTCTCGGCTCCGCCGCGATGGCCGCCGATCTGCCGTCCCGCAAATATGCGGCGCCAGAGCCTATTGCGATCGACACGTTCCATCCATTCCAGATTCGTCTGCGCGCGACGGCGGTCGTTCCGGACGGCAATGCGACCGTCTATGACCGTTATGGCGCCATCCTGCCGCTCGTGAGTATGAGCGGGGGCCCCGGCAGCCCGATTTTCGGCTCGGGCGGCAGCGTCAACACCACCGTCATTCCGGAAGTCGACCTTTCCTACTACTTCACCAAGAATATCGCGGTCGAGGCGGTCTGCTGCTTCTCGAAGCACAAGGTCACCGGCACCGGCGCGCTCGATGGCTTGAACATCGGCAACACCTGGGTGTTCCCGCCGACAGTCCTGCTGCAATATCATTTCACCAATTTTGGCGCCTTCCAGCCTTACGTCGGCATCGGCGTGAACTTCACCGCCTTTTTCAGCGCCAAGGGTGGCAACCAGTACACCCCGTTCATCACACCCGCCGGTCTGGTGGGCGCGAACGCGGTCACCGATCTCAGGGTCGGCTCGTCCTGGGGCGTCGCGGGCCAGGTCGGCTTCGACTACATGATCAACTCGAACTGGGGCATCAACTTCGACGTCAAGCGCATCCTGATGCAGCCGACCGCTTATGCGACGGTGTGGAACTCGGCGGTCTCGTCGACGCTTGGCCCGATCCCGGTGCGCGCCAAGGTCAATATCGACCCGTGGCTGGTGTCCGCCGGCATTACCTATCGCTTCGGCGGCGGCTCCAGCGGCCCGGTTCTGGCGAAGTACTGACCTCTGCTCCGGCAGACGATATAAAGGGAAGGCCCGGCGCAAGCCGGGCCTTTTCGTTTACAGGCCCTTTTCGTACAGACGCCAATGGAAACGAGAAGCGCGAAAAGGCATGAACGGGATGCGCCCTGACTGTTTCAGGGCGCGCGCTCCAAATCCTTGGGCGCGAGCGGAAGCCCCGCTTTTGCCGCGTCCGTCAAAAGCGGATCAGCTTTAAGCGCTGGCGGCGGCAAGGCTTGAAAACATGCCGCGACCGTCGATGCCGCCGACGAGCGGGTCGATCAGGTTTTCGGGGTGCGGCATGAGTCCGAGCACATTGAAGCGCTCGGAATAGATCCCGGCGATGTCGTTGCGCGAACCATTGGGATTGGCTGCGCCGCCGAGATTTCCATCGACATCGCAATAGCGGAACGCGACGCGACCATCTTTTTCTATCGTCTCGATGGTTGCGTCATCGGCCTCGTAATTGCCTTCGCCATGAGCGATGGCGACCCTGATCACTTCGTCCTTTTTGTATGCGCTGGTGAAGGGCGCCGCCGCGCGCTCGACGCGCAGATGCTGCATACGGCAGACGAAATGCAGATTGGCGTTGCGCATCAAGGCGCCGGGCAGCAATCCGCTTTCGCAGAGAATCTGGAAACCGTTGCAGATACCCAGCACATAGCCGCCGCGTGCGGCATGTCTGCGCACCGCGCCCATCAGCGGCGCACGGCCGGCGATCGCGCCACAACGCAGATAATCGCCATAGCTGAAACCGCCGGGCAGCACGACGAGATCGGTTCCCGCCGGCAGCTCGTGATCGGCGTGCCAGACAATATCGGGCTGGCGCCCGGTCGTCTGTTTCAGGGCGCGGGCGACGTCGCCTTCGCGATTGGAGCCCGGAAAAAGAATGACGGCGGCTTTCATGGCCTCACCGAATTGGATCAACCGAGGTCGATCTTGAAGTTTTCGATCACGGTGTTGGCGAGCAGCTTCTCGCACGCCGCCTGCAACCGCTGGGTGGCGAGCGCCTTGTCCTCGCCTGCGAACTCAAGGTCGAAGACCTTGCCCTGCCGAACATTGGCGACGCCTTCGACGCCCAATGATTTCAGCGCGCTTTCGATCGCCTTGCCTTGCGGATCGAGCACGCCGTTCTTAAGGGTGACGACAACTCTGGCCTTCATGTCGGGTTCCGGTCTTTTCAGGCGCGAACTGGCTTATTGAACGAGCTTGGGCCCTGCGCGCGGCGGGTCGTCGGCCTGAAGAATGCCGAGCCGGCGCGCGACTTCGGTATAGGCCTCGACCAGGCCGCCCATGTCGCGGCGGAAACGGTCCTTGTCGAGCTTGTCGCTCGATTTGATGTCCCAGAGACGGCAGGAATCGGGTGAGATTTCATCGGCCACGACAATGCGCATCATGTCGTTTTCCCAGAGACGGCCGCATTCCATCTTGAAATCGACGAGACGGATGCCGACGCCCAGGAACAGGCCGGACAGGAAGTCGTTGACGCGAATGGCGAGCGCCATGATGTCGTCGATCTCCTGCGGGCTCGCCCAGCCGAAGGCTGTGATGTGCTCTTCCGACACCATGGGGTCGTTGAGCGCATCGTTTTTGTAGTAGAATTCGATGATCGAGCGCGGCAATTGCGTGCCTTCCTCGATGCCGAGGCGCTGCGACAGCGAGCCCGCCGCCACATTGCGCACCACTACTTCTAGCGGGACGATTTCGACCTCGCGAATCAATTGCTCGCGCATATTGAGGCGGCGGATGAAATGCGTGGGCACCCCGATATTGTTGAGGTGCTGGAAGATGAACTCCGAGATGCGGTTGTTCAGCACGCCCTTACCGTCGATCACCTCATGCTTTTTGGCGTTGAAGGCGGTCGCATCGTCCTTGAAATGCTGGACAAGCGTTCCGGGCTCGGGGCCCTCGTACAGAACCTTGGCCTTGCCTTCGTAAATGCGACGACGGCGGTTCATGGGATGCAACCGTGGTTAGAGAATCCGTGTCCGTACGGGAGACTGCGCCGCCCGTACGGGATTTCCGCAGGTCGTATCCGTTTCCTGCCGCCGATACAACCCAATCCGCCTACTATACAGATCAAGGCGTTTTCCGCGCGGAAATAACGTATAAGCGGCTAGGCGCCCGCGTATGGGATCGCTATATGAGCCCATCGGCCCCGCCCAGCGGCAGGGCGCGCAAACAGCTTCGAGGCCCGGAAATGACGACCTTCGACAAGCGCGAAGACAGCTTTGAAAAGAAATTTGCGCATGACGAGGAATTGCGGTTTCGCGCAACCGCCCGCCGCAACAGGCTTCTGGCGGCCTGGGCCGCCGAAAAGCTCGGCAAGCAGCCAGGCGATGCGGACGCCTATTTCAAGGAAGTGATGATGGCCGATCTCGAAGAGGCCGGCGATGACGATGTCATCCGCAAGATCGTCGCCGATTTCGCCAAGGCGGGCGTCGATCAGTCCGAACACCAGATACGCCGTACGATGGACGAGTTCATGACGGCGGCGATCGCCGAGATCAAGGCCGGCAAATAAAGCTTCCGTGCAAACCGTGGGTTAACGGTTTGCTAATCGCTTGCCGGGATCGTCGTCGACAAATTGCCGGCAAGACGATGTACGCAGTCAAATCATCGAGACAATCCTTCGATCTGCCCGCAGCGGACGCGGCGTTGCGCGTTCTGGCCGCCGACTGGCTTTCGCATCTGGCCGGCGAGCGCCGTATGGCAAAGCTCACGATGGACGCCTATGCGCGCGATCTGCGCCAATTTATTGATTTTTTGAAGGACAGGACGGGCGCCGCCGTCAGTCTTTCCGATCTGACGGTGCTTGCCCAGAGCGATGTTCGCGCCTTTCTGGCGGCGCGGCGGCACGACGGCGCCGGCAGCCGCTCGCTCTTGCGCGGACTGGCGGGCATTCGATCCTTCCTGCGGTTTCTGGAGCGCGAAGGCGAGGCGAAAATCGCCGCCTTCGACGCGGTGCGGACGCCCAAGACCGCCCGGCGTCTGCCAAAGGCGCTGACGGTTGGCGAGGCGCGCGATCTCGCCGATGCCGATTCGCGAATCGGCGAGGAGCGCGCGCCTTGGATTCTGGCGCGAGACGCGGCCGTTCTGTCGTTGCTCTACGGCTGCGGTCTGCGCATTTCGGAGGCGTTGGGACTAACGCGCGCCGATGCGCCCATCGGTCGGCGCGACATCGTGACCGTGCGCGGCAAGGGCGGCAAGACGCGCAGCGCGCCTGTCATCGCGCCGGTTCGGGAGGCGGTCGAATCCTATCTCGACCTGTGCCCCTATCAACTGGCGCCGGATGGCCCGCTGTTTGTTGGCGCGCGCGGCGGGCCGCTGTCGCCGCGAATTATCCAGCTTGCGGTTGAGCGGATGCGCGGAGCGCTTGGCTTGCCGGATACGGCGACGCCGCATGCGCTGCGTCATTCCTTCGCCACGCATCTTCTGGGGCGTGGCGGCGATTTGCGCTCGATTCAGGAATTGCTGGGCCACGCCTCCCTGTCGACGACGCAGATCTATACGGCGATCGATACGCAGAGGCTCTTGTCCGCCTATCAATCCGCCCATCCGCGCATCCGCACCGGCGCAAAGGGATAGGCGGCCTCGATACGATAAGGCCCGCCGCCGGTCGATTCGCGCGACGAATAAAGAACGAAGCGCGTCGCCTTAAAAGTCATGGGCCGCAGATCGCCGCGCGCCTCGATATAGGCGCCAATCGCCGCCGCGCTGACGCCGCGCAGTCGGGCCAGGGTCACATGAGGCGCGAATTTGCGCCTGTCGGCAGGCGCGCCGAGCCGACGCAGAAGCCGCTGCTGCTCCGCCTCCAGCGCACCTAGCGCGGGAGTGTCGGCAGCGCGCGCGATCAAGGCGTGCGGCCTGTCGGCGCCGAAGGCGGTGAGATGGTCCAGTTTGACCGTAAAATCAGCGCTCCTGACGCTATCGAGCGCTTCGGCGATCTCGTTGGCGAGCGGGCGCGGGACGTCGCCGATGAAGCGCAGGGTGATATGGTAATCGGCCTCGTCTATCCAGCGCGCTCCAGGCAGGCCGCCGCGCAACAAACTCAGTCCGGTTGCGACATCGATCGGAATTTCGAGCCCGGTAAAAAGGCGCGGCATGCGAAGTCCCCGCGTTCTAGGTCGTGGCGACGATTTAACGTTTTGGGATCCCCATTTGGGTGCAAATCAGATTCAACGCTGGTTTTTGGAGATCAGCAATGGATTGCGATGCGCTTCGGGCCGATCAGTGGGAACGAATCAAGGGCTTTGTGCCGGGCGGGACGAAGGGCAAGCGAGGTCCACGCACGGACAATCGTCGATTTCTGGACGCGCTTTTGTGGATGGCCCGTTCAGGCGGCCGCTGGCGTGATCTGCCGGAGCGGCTTGGCGACTATCGTTCGGTGAAGCGGCGCTACTATCGCTGGATAGAGATGGGTGTTCTGGACGGGATGCTGGAAACACTGGCGCGCGAAGCCGATCTTGAGTGGCTGATGATCGATAGCGCCATTGTGCGCGCTCATCAGCACGCCGCAGGGGCGCGCAAGGTCAAAGGGGGGCGGATGCCCAGGGCCTGGGCCGGTCTCGCGGCGGCCTGAGCACCAAAATCCACGCCGCTACCGAGGCTTTGGGCCTTCCCCTTCGCCTGATCGGCACACCCGGACAGCGCAACGACATCGCCTTCGCCCACGATCTGATCGACGGTATCGAAGCTGATGTGGCAATCGCAGACAAGGGATACGACGCCGACCACCTCGCCGACAGGATTACCGGAGATGGCATCGAAGTCGTCATCCCGCCCAAGCGCAACCGCAAGATCCAGCGCGACTATGACACTGAGCTCTACAAGGAGCGAAACCGCATCGAACGCTTCTTCAACAAGCTCAAGCAGTTCCGCCGCGTCGCAACCCGATACGACAAACTGCTCGTCAACTTCATGGGCTTCGTCAAACTCGCTGCTATCGCAATATGGCTCAGATAGTTAAATCGTCACCACGGCCTAGCGTATTTTCAGGCGAAATGGATGCCGGAACATCGGGGGTTCACCAGCGGTCTCCATAGTAGAAGCGCGGTCGTTCCCAGCCGGTGCCGCGATAATCGCCAAATGTCTGGCTGCGAT
>JBKDZW010000014.1:0-7995 GCA_047971685.1 Rhodoblastus sp. | reverse complement strand
GGCGACGACGATCTCGGCCGCCATCGCAAGCGAATTCGCGGAAGCCTCCGGCGTGCATCAGTCCGCACTCATCCTGCTCGGGCTCCTGCTTTTCGTCCTCACTTTTTTCGTACTTGCGGCATCGCGCCTGATGCTGATGCGCATCGAAAAGAAAGCGGGCAATTGACATGAGCGCGCTTTACGCACGACGCAAACGCAGAAACGGCATAGCCCTCGTCTTGTGCACGGGCGCAACCGCGCTCGGCCTTGCCTGGCTTGTGCTCATTCTCGGCACATTGCTGTGGAACGGCCTCGGCGGCATCAACCTTGCCGTGTTCACGCAAATGACGCCCCCGCCCAACGTCGATGGCGGCGGCCTCCTCAACGCCATCGTCGGCAGCTTCATGATGACGCTCATCGGCGTCCTCATCGGCGCGCCCATCGGCTTGCTCGCCGGCACCTATATGGCCGAATACGGCCGCCACGAGCGGCTGACGACGGTCGTGCGCTTCGTCAACGACATTCTGTTGTCGGCGCCCTCGATCATCATCGGCCTGTTCGTCTACGCAGCCGTGGTCGTGCCCATGGGCGGCTTCTCCGGCATAGCCGGCGCGCTCGCGCTCGCCATCATCGTCATTCCCATCGTCGTGCGCACAACGGAGAACATGCTTCTTCTGGTGCCCCAGCAATTGCGCGAGGCAGCGCTCAGTCTCGGCCTGCCGCGCGCAACCGTCATCCGCAGCGTCGCCTACAAGGCGGCCAGAACCGGCCTTACCACCGGCGTGCTGCTTGCAGTCGCGCGCGTCGCCGGCGAAACCGCGCCCCTGCTGTTCACGGCGCTCTCGAACCAGTTCTGGAACATAGATCTCACGCGCGAGATCGCCAACCTGCCCGTCACCATCAACAATTTCATCAACAGCCCCGACAACAACTGGAAGCGGCTCGCCTGGGCCGGCGCTCTCATCATAACGTCAGCCGTGCTTGCGCTGAACATTGTCGCACGCACCCTTGGATCGAGGAGCAACACGAAATGAACGCTCTCAACACGCTCGACATCGCCGCCACGGTTCACGCAACGCCCGTTGCGTCGGCGGCCCCGGTCAAGATCGACATCAGAAACGTCGATTTCTACTACGGCGACCACAAAGCTCTGAAAGAAATTTCGCTCCCCTTGCGCACAAATGAAGTCACCGCCTTCATCGGCCCCTCGGGCTGCGGCAAGTCCACGCTTCTGCGCATTCTCAACCGCATGTACGATCTCTATCCCGGCCAGCGCGCCGAAGGCGAGGTGCTACTCGACGGCCGCAACATCCTCCTGCCGACGCAGGACCGCAATCTCCTGCGCACGAAAATCGGCATGGTCTTTCAAAAGCCGACGCCCTTCCCTATGACGATTTACGAAAACATCGCCTTCGGCCTGCGCCTTTACGACAAGCCTTCCAGGAGCGAACTCGACGGGCGCGTCGAGGAAGCCCTGCGCGGCGCAGCGCTCTGGGACGAGGTGAAGGACAAATTGCACACCAGCGGCGTCGGCCTTTCCGGCGGCCAGCAGCAGCGCCTGTGCATTGCGCGCACGGTGGCGATCCAGCCCGAAGTCATCCTGTTCGACGAGCCCTGCTCGGCGCTCGATCCGATCTCGACCGCAAGAATCGAGGAATTGATCGACGAATTATCGGAAAGCTACACGATCGCCATCGTCACCCACAACATGCAGCAAGCCGCCCGCGTCTCGAAATACACCGCCTTCATGTATCTCGGCGCGCTTGTGGAATTCGGGCTGACCACGGACATGTTCAGCCGCCCTGCCGATTCGCGGACACAGGATTACATCACCGGCCGCTTCGGCTGAACGGCTTCGAGGAACGACCGATGACAGAACATATCGTCAAGGCCTACGACCGCGAACTGGGCATGCTCGGACGGCGTATCGCGGAAATGGGCGGACTCGCCGAACAAATGCTGTCGGATGCGATGGATGCGCTTGCAACGCTCGATTCCGAGCGCGCGCAGGCGACCGTCGCCACAGACCCGCGCCTCGACGCGCTTCAGCGCGAGATCGAGAACGACGCGATTTTGACGATTGCGCGCCGGCAGCCGCTGGCCCTCGATCTGCGCGAATGCGTGGCCGCCATCCGCATATCGGGCGATCTCGAGCGCATCGGCGATCTCGCCAAGAACATCGCCAAGCGCACGGTCAAGATTGCTGCGGAGCAACGCCTGCCGCGCGCCATCATCGGCCTGCGCTCGATGCACGAATATGCCGCCGTGCAGCTCAAGGACGTGCTCGACGCCTATGCGCAGCGCGATGTGGCGCGCGCCCGCGCCGTCTGGCTGCGCGACGCCGAACTCGACGCGCTCGAGGATTCCGTCTTCCGCGATCTGCTGACCTTCATGATGGAAGATCCGCGCGCGATAACTTTCTGCACGCATCTTCTGTTCTGCGCCAAAAACATCGAGCGGATCGGCGACCACTCGACCAATATAGCCGAAACCGTCATCTATCTTGCAACCGGCGAAGCCCCGCAGGCCGAGCGCCCGAAAGGCGCAACGACATCGGCTGGATCTGGAACATCGATTGAACCATGAGTGTGGCGATCATGAACGAAACGCCAAAGCGCGAACATGCAGCCAGCCGCACGCCTCTGGTGCTCGTCGTCGAGGACGAACAGGCGCTCGGCCTCCTTCTGTCCTATAATCTCGAAGCGGAAAACTATCGCGTCGAACGCGTGGAGCGCGGCGACGAGGCGGAATTGCGCATTGCCGAAACGACGCCCGATCTTGTCATCCTCGACTGGATGCTGCCGGGCGTGTCGGGTCTGGAGATATGCCGCCGCCTGCGCGCACGCGAAAACACCCGCGACCTGCCGATCATCATGCTGACCGCGCGCGGCGATGAGGCCGAGCGCGTGCGCGGCCTCTCCGTCGGCGCCGACGATTATGTCGTCAAACCCTTTTCCGTGCCCGAATTGATGGCGCGCGTGCGCTCGCTCCTGCGGCGCGCCAGACCCGAGCGCATCGCGGGCCGATTGAGCGCCGGCGACATCGACCTCGACCGCGAGCAGCGGCGCGTGCGGCGCGCGGGCCGCGAAATCCACCTCGGCCCCACCGAATTCCGCCTGCTCGAATTTCTGCTGGAAAAGCCGGGCCGCGTCTTTTCACGCGCGCAACTGCTGGATTTCGTCTGGGGCGCTGCGGCCGAAATCGACGAGCGCACGGTCGATGTGCATGTCGGGCGCCTGCGCAAGGCGCTCGTGCGCGCCCGCGAGGTCGACCCGATCCGCACCGTACGCGGCGCCGGTTATTCCTTCGACGAAACCTTCGGAAAATCCTGACGGCGGAATGCGCAACGCGCAGGCCCGCGTGGCCAGGCCGGAATGCGCCGCAAACGCCGCCTGTCGGTGCGGCGAGAGCGGCGCGTCCGTCGCCCCTCAATAGGAGACGCGCAACCCCGCATAGGCGCCAATGCCGGGCGCGCGAAAACCTGTCGGGTTTTGATATTGCCTGTTGAGGAGATTGTCGACGCGCGCGGTCGCCGTCACGCCCTCGGCAAACTCATAGGAGCCTGCGAGATTGACCAGCGTATATCCCGGCGCGCGCAGGCGCGGAATCGTGAAATCGCGCGAACCGTCGATCCAGGAACTGACCCGGATCACGCTCGCCGACAGGCTGAGCTTGTCGATCGGCTTCCATGTCGCCTGCAAGCTCGCCTTGTGGCGCGGCCGGCGCAGCAGGTCGGGTTGCGGCGTGCCCTCGAGCAATTGGCGCATGTATTCGTTCTGGAGCGCGGCCAGGGTCGCGCCGGGCGGGCTCGCATTGCGCGCCACCGTATAGGTGTAATCGGCGCGCAGGGTGAGCTGATCGTTGATGCGCGCCTGCGCAAAGGCCTCCACGCCATAGGTCTTGCCGGCGCCGAGATTGACCAGCGTCGAGGTGAACGTCGCCTGATCGTATTTCGACTCGATGAGATTCTTGATCCGGTTTCGGAAATAGGTCGCGCCGAACCGCAGACGGTCGTCGAGCAGCGGCTGCTCGAAACCGATCTCGAAGCCCCGGCTTTGCTCGGGTTGCAGATTGGGATTGGCGAAATAGAAGAACGCCGGGTAGCTCACATAGAGCTGGTTGAGCGACGGCGCTTTGAAACCTGTGCCGTAGCTCGCCTTCAAGATCGTGCCCGTCCACGGCATGTGGAACGAGGGCGCAATGCGATAGGTGGCGTGGCCGCCGAACGTATTGCTGCGATCATAGCGCGTATTGGCGACGAGAAAGAAGCGATCCGCGAAATTGCCGACATATTCGACATAGCCCGCCGTGTTTGAATAGGCGGCGGCGATCGCGGTCTGCGAGGGATCGAGGCTTGGAATGGTCATCCATTCGCGCTGCGTTTCGGCGCCGGCGATGATCTTGTGGCCGGTGACGACCTCGAATTCGCCGCGCCAGTCGAATTTCGCGCGCTCGCCGACATATTGATAGGGCGGCTGCAAGCCGGACGACCACAGGGTCGGCGTCTGGTCGGCGGGCTTTGCCCAGGTGTCCGAGCGCATGTGCGAAACGCCGAACCAGTTCTTGAAGCGGCCGTCGAGCAGGTTGGCCGTCGCCTCGCCGCGGATGTAATCCTGCTTGTCGCGCTGATAATCCTGCCGCCAGTTCGGCGAACCGAAGGCAAATCCATAGGGCCTGCCGAAATCGTCGCTGGTCGAATGCAGCCGCGATTCCATGTAGCGGCCCACCAGATTGACGCCGAACACATCGGTTATCTGCGCGCCGAGCTTGGTCGAAAACGTCCAGTTGCCATATCTGTTGTCGTTGATCCCTGTGCCCGGCGGAACGAGTTCGGGCGGCGTGACGGGAACGCCGCCGACGCTCTGGCGTTGCAGATTGAACGAATAATTCACCCGCTCGTGCGAACCGCGCACGCCAACCGACGAGTTGAGCGTTCCAAACGAACCGCCCTCGGCGAAGCCCGAAATTTTCGCAGGCCCCTCGCCCTTCTTGGTGGTGATGGAAATGACGCCGCCAATGGCGTCCGAGCCGTAAAGACCGCTCTGCGGCCCGCGCAAAATTTCCACACGCTCGATATCGCCGGCCAGCAATTGACCGAAATCGAAGGTGAGATTGGCCGAACCCGGATCGCTGACGTCGATGCCGTCGATCAGAACCTTCACATGGTTTGCATTCGTGCCGCGCAAATAGACCGAGGTATAGCCGCCTGGCCCGCCGGTCTGCACCACATTCAGGCCGGGAACGGTTTGCAGGATTTCCGGCGCGGAACGGCGCTGCAATTTCTGGATCTGTTCCGATGTGATGACGGTGACCGATCCGCCGGCCTGGTCGTTGGGCGTCGGCGTCGATGTCGTCACCACATTGATTTCTTCGAGCCGCTCGACGCGCCCGGCCTGTTGGGCGGAGGCTTGCGCCGAGAACGCGACGAGAATGGCCGCAGGCGCAACGTGCGAAAGTACGCCGCGGCAAGCGGCGGAGGGGAACTGGATGGACATAAGATCAAACTCGCAGAGACGTGGGCCGTCACTGCGATCGGTCGCGCCCGCCTGCGTATGCAGGAGCCGAAACCTCTCCGAAACACCCCGTCCGAAGCTATCGCGCGTGACCACGATTGATGGCAGGTCTCCTGGCTTGCGGGTCACGGCCTCGAACCGCCTTCCCGCGGAAATCCGCAGTGGCCTGTCGGTTCTCGGCTCTCCGCCTACAGTTGCGGGGGCAGCCGCGGTTTTGGATCGGCCCTTGAATTGGGCGAACCCGCACCGCATTCCCTTTTGAGCCCTTGCGGGCACCATCGCGGGTCACCTAGCGGATCGGCGCGGCCTGAGTCAATAGAAGTTCAAATCGAAGAACGCCTTATCCTGATCGTGCGCTTGTCGATTGCGCGGGCGCTGTGTATCTCCTGCAACGATCAGCCGCGCAAACGATTGTTTCCCACATGCCGAAAATTCCGACCGGCCCGCTGGCGATCGAATGCGACCCGCCCTTTCTGATCGTGCGCCTGCCCACGCAATGCCGCACGTTCGGCTGGTCGCTGTCGCACCCCGGCTTTGCCGATGCATCGACCATCGCCTGGCTGGAAGTGCGCAATGCCGATCTCACGCGCGATGTAGATCCGCTGGCGCTTCTGCAACAAAAATTGCGCGAGCGCGGGCTTGCCGACGCCGTCGCCTTCATGACCTCGCGCGATGTCCGCCGCCATCATCTGGCGATGCGCGAGGTGGAAGGCCTCGCAGCGTCATGCCTTGCAACCGTCGGGCTGGCCAATGGCGAGAGCGTCGGCAGGCGCCGTCACGCATTCCCCCATGCCGGCACGATCAACACGCTCGTCCACGTCTCGCGACGGCTTGCGGTTGCAGCCTGCATCGAGGCCATCTCCATAATCGCGGAGGCGCGCACGGTCGCCCTCATCGACACGGCCGCGCTTCGCGAAGGGCCACGCCTGACGGGAACCGGCACGGATTGCATCGTTCTGGCCGCTCCGCTCGAAGGCGAGACGGAAACCTGCGCCGGCCTCCACACTGCGCTGGGAGAGGCCATTGGCGGCGCGGTCTACGACGCGGTTTTCAAGGGCGCGGAAATATGGAGCGCGGATATGCGCGAGGATTTCGCAGCCTCGAAAAGCGGTCTCGTTGCGCCGCCCCCGTGAGTTTCGTATTATCGCGTCGATGGTTCTTCGGCGCGCCCCGGCGCGTTGAAGTGAAACGGGAATGCGGCGCCGGTTCGCCAATTCTAAGGACCGGCTCAAAACCGCAACTGCCCCCGCAACTGTGAGCGGTTGAAGCGCGCTTGAAAACGCGCGTTCTAAGAACGGTCGTTTCGCAAGAAATGGACCGGACTTCAGGCCCGAACCAAAAAGCCACTGGCTCCGGTCCTCCTCCAGGGACTGCAAAAGCCGGGAAGGCGTTCGGCGCCTGCGAACCGCAAGTCAGGAGACCGGCCATCGGCTGTCAGCGCAATTCCGGACGGGGTGTTCCGGCGGCTTTGGAATGCGCGGCTGGAGGTTTGAATGCTGGTGGCGGAATTATCCTGCGAGCCGATCGAAGGTTCCGGCGCGCCTGCCGTCATCCTTTTTGCGGCTGAAAACAGGAACGCCGATGCACGCGCCGCCGATGCCGCCGCTGCGGAATGCGCGCTAAAAATCCGGCCCTGCGATGTCGCCCCACCGCCCCTGCGATATCCCTCCCTGGCTCCGTCAAAGCTCTATGCCCCGCTTGCCGCAGCGCTTGTTCTGCACGCCGGCCTGGCGATCGGCCTTGTTCATTTTGCGCCCAGCGGTCTTGCCGGCGGCGCGACAGAGATGGAAATACCGATAGAAATCGTCGTCGAGCAGGAGCCCTCGCAGAAAAGTTCGCAAGAAGCCCCGCAGGCCGGGGCGATGCAGCCTGCGCCGCAAGCGGTTGAAACGCAGACACAATCATTTCGCGAACGCCCGGGAAAACCCGTCGCCGAACCGCCGTCGCAGCAGACCGGGGCGAGCGGTCCGCCGGAACAGGCGCCCCCGCTGAAAGCCAAAGCGACCGCCGCCGAACTGACGACCGCCTCCGAGCCGTCGCCTGCCCCCGAACCGTCGCCTGCGCCTGACACGAAACCGCAGCCGGAAACCACCGCTGTCATAACGCCTCAGCCCACCCCCGACGCCGCCGAAGCGCTTTCGGCGCAACAGGCCGCCCGGCGCGCACAGGAGCAGGCGCAAAAGCGCGCGCAAGAACAGGCGCAAAAACGCGCAGAAGAACGCGCACACCGCAGGGAGAACGCGCGCCGCGCCGCCGAACGCGAGCGCATGGAGGAGCTTGCGGAGCGACGCCGCGAGCGCAGGCGTATCGCGCGCGAAAAGGAGCGGGTGAAACAAGAGGCCGGACAGGAAGCGCGGGAGCGTGCGCAAAAACGGCATGAGGCGCGAGGCGCAGCCGGGCGGCGCGGCGCGGCCGGCCACGATGCAAACCGCCACGCTGCGCGCACGTCGGGCGCGCCGGCGGCGCAAGCGCGCGCTGGCGCCAACGATGCTTTCGACGCCGG
>JBKDZW010000013.1:0-9419 GCA_047971685.1 Rhodoblastus sp. | reverse complement strand
GAACGATCCATTGCCAGAGCGGGAAAACCTGGGCGATATCTGTTTCAAGGCAAGGATTCGCGGATGATCGTCGTCTCATGGAACATCAATTCGGTTCGCCTGCGCCTGCCGCTGCTCCTCGATTATCTCAAGGCGCATGCGCCCGACGTTGTGTGCCTGCAAGAACTGAAATGCACGGACGAGCAGTTTCCACGCGCCGAAATCGAGGACGCCGGCTATAACGCGCTGGTTGCGGGCCAGAAAAGCTGGAACGGCGTCGCCATCCTGTCGCGCCGGCCGCTTGAGGAGACGCAGCGCGGCCTGCCCGGCGATCCCGCAGACGAGCAATCGCGCTATATCGAGGCGCTGGCGCGCGACGAGACGGGCGCGCTCATGCGCGTCGCCTCGCTCTATCTGCCGAACGGCAACCCCGCGGGCACGGAAAAGACCGCCTACAAGCATGCCTGGATGGATCGCCTGACAGCGCACGCCAGAAGTCTGCTTGCGCTAGAGGAGCCGCTGACGCTTGCCGGCGACTACAATGTCATCCCCGCCCCCGAAGACGCCCGCGACATCGCCGCCTGGGCGCAGGACGCGCTCTATCTGCCGGCCACCCGCGCGCGCTTTCGCGCACTACGGAATCTGGGCCTGACCGATGCGCTGCGCGCCTGCACGGACGAGGCCGGCCTCTATACGTTCTGGGATTATCAGGCGGGCGCCTGGCAGAAGAACAACGGCATCCGCATCGACCATTTCCTGGTCTCGCCGCAGGCCGCCGACAGGCTCGCTTCAGTGACCATAGACAAGGACATGCGCGCCCGCGAAAAACCGTCCGACCATGTGCCGATCCGCGCGCTGTTCCGAAACGAGAAGCCCGCTCAGCGCCGCTTCATGTAGCTTTCGAGATAGACGGCGGCGGCCTGGCGATCCACGTCGGAGGCCGTGCGCATCGCCTTGTCGTAGAGGTCGACGATCCATTTGTCGTGGACAGGGTCGTTGGCGGATTCGCGCGCCAGCGTCAGATACATCAGGCCCTGCGCGCGCTGGCGGGCGACGCCGTCCGGCCCGGTGAGCAGGAGATGGCCGAGCATGGCCTGCGACGGCGTATGGCCTTTTTCGGCGGCAAGCCGCAGCCAGCGCGCCGCCTGTCTGGCGTCCTTTTCGACGCCCGTGCCGTCCAGGAACATGCGCGCGAGATTGTACTGGGCGTCGGCGTCGCCGAAATTGGTGGCGGCATATTGGAACATTTCGCGCGCACGAGCCGGATTCGGTCTGATATTGGCGCCGGCTATGCCGTTGAGGCTATAGGCGCCGACCGCGACGAAGGCGCTGGCGACGACGGGAATTTCGCGGCGCGGCGTCTCGTCCTCGTCGTAGTTCTGCACGATCTGGAGGAAATATTTGTAGGCCTTGTAATCGTCGATGGCCACACCGTCGCCGGCGGCGTACATCTTGCCGAGCTTCCATCGCGCAAGGGCTGCGCCGCCCTGCGCGGCATAGGTCAGGGGCTCCACGGAATTCTTGGCGTCGCCCGAACGATAGGAGGCGATGCCGGCCGCCAGCGCCTGCTCGGCGTCCTTGTATTTGTGGGAACTGCGGCTCTCCGGCTGACCGGGGCGCGCATCGGCGACTTGCGGGCCGTCCGGCCAGCCGCCATCCAGGGCGAACGCCGGCCCTGCGGCCACGAACAGACCGCAAGCGATCACAAGACTGACTCGACCGAACTTTACCATGGACACCATCTCTGCGGCTCCGCCGCGGGACCAATCCAGCGTCCCGATACGCCGCCCCTCAACGCCCGTGCGCACTCCTGCGCGCTCGATACATCCTGCCCTGCGCCAAAGGCCTGCCCTGCGCCAAAGGCCCGCCTTGCGCCAAAGGCCCGCCTTGCGCCAAAGGCCCGTCTTGCGCCAAAGGCAGAGCCCCGCAATATCCTGCGAAAACCCTGCACGCCCTGGACCTTCCGGGTTTGCGGATGCTTCACTCGACCGCCCTCCCGTGCGCCCTTATGAGGCTTTTACGCAACACATCGGCCTCAAGATTCCGCTTTGTCTCCGCTTTCGATCAATTCACGAATCTTCCGATCGTTTCACGAATACGGACGCAATCTCTAACGCTATTAACGTTGAGACATTAGCGCGGGGTTTATGGCTGAAAAGCGGCGTTTTGCACTGTCGGGCGCTGTCGGCGCAAGTTCCTCGCGGCTGTGGCGGCAAAGTCACAGAGTGTGGCGGCGGCTGTCAGGCGCGGGCCAGAAATTTGGCGAATGCGCCCAGCGTGATATCGGAAACGTGGTGCTCGATGCCTTCCGCATCGACTTCCGCCGCCTCTCTGGGAACGCCGATCGCCACCAGCACGTCGACCACCAGCCGATGGCGTGCGCGCACCCGGCGCGCCAGCGCTTCGCCCTCCGGCGTCAGAAATACGCCGCGATAAAGCTTGGACGTAGCCAGCCCCTCGCGCTTCAGACGGGCAATGCTCTTGATGGCGGTGGCGTGCGACACCCCAAGGCGCCGCGCGATGTCGGTGGGACGCGCCTCGCCTTCCGTACCGATCAGGTCCGAGATCAATTCCGCGTAATCCTCCAGCAGCGACGCGGCCTGCGCGGAACGCGCCTTTTCAAAGCGATGCGCCTGATCGGCCTCCGGCGGCAAATCGGCGGGCGCAGCGGCGAATTGATGTGACTTGATCTTCGGCATAGGGCGACCTGACCGGATAATGCCCGCAAAACGCTCGATTCTCAATCGCGATTGATTTTTTAGCCAGATCATCTAAGTGTAGCCAAGGCTACAATTTGGACCGGCGTCATCAATGGATCAGAAGGTTGCGGAACATTCACTGACCGGTCGCACGGAAAAATCCGCGCGCGCCGTTCTGTCGGGCGGCCCGCGCACATTGCGCGCCTATCTCGCCTTTCTGGGGCCTGCGGTCGTGGCTTCCATCGCCTATATCGACCCCGGCAATTTCGCGACCAATATCCAGGCGGGTTCGCAATACGGCTACAAGCTTTTGTGGGTCGTTCTCATGGCCAATCTCGTGGCCATGCTGTTTCAGGCGCTCTCGGCCAAGCTCGGCATCGTCACCGGCCGCAATCTCGCGCAAATGTGCCACGACCGCTTTCCGAAACCTGTCGCCTATCTCATGTGGATCGTCAGCGAGGTCGCGGCCATGGCAACCGATCTCGCCGAATTTCTGGGGGCGGCCATCGGCCTGTCGCTCTTGTTCGGCCTGCCGCTCCTGTGGGGCATGGCTGTCGTGGCGGTCGTCATATCCGGCATATTGGCTTTCGAGGGGCGCGGTTTCCGGCCGATCGAGCTGATCGTCGGCGCTTTCGTCGCCGTCATCGCACTGTGCTATCTCGCCGAACTGCTGATTGCGCCGGTCGACTGGAAGGCGGCGGCCAAAGCCGCCGTCACGCCGGGATTGCAGGACCAGCGCGCGCTTCTGCTTGCCGTCGGCATTATCGGCGCCACGGTCATGCCGCATGCGGTCTTTCTGCATTCGAGCCTCACGCAATCGCGCATTCCGCCGCGCGACGCCGGCGAGCGGCGCAAGCTCGTGCGCATTTCCAATGTGGAGGTGGTGATCGCGCTCTCGGTTGCAGGCGCAACCAACATGGCCATGGTGATGATGGCGGCGGCGGCCTTTCACGCCGGCCATTCCGAGGTCGCGGAAATCGAGACCGCCTATCACACGCTCACCCCCCTGCTCGGCGGCCTGGCCGCCAGCGCCTTTCTCGTATCGCTGCTTGCCTCGGGCGTGGCGAGCTCCGTGGTCGGCACCATGGCCGGCCAGGTCATCATGCAGGGCTTTGTCGGCTTTTCCATTCCGGTCTGGGTGCGCCGCATCGTCACCATGGCGCCCGCCTTCGTCATCGTCGCGGCAGGCTATAATTCGACGGAGGCGCTTGTCATGAGCCAGGTCGTGCTGTCGATCGCGCTGCCCATCCCCATGATCGCCCTCCTCCTGTTCACCGGCAGGCGCGACATCATGGGCGATCACGTCAACGCGCGCGCGACTCAGATCGCCGCCATTATCGGCACGGCCATCGTGCTGGCTCTCAACATCGTGGTGGTTCTGGGCGCGCTCGGCGCGCCAATCCCGGGATTTTCGTGATTTCCGGCCGCCACAGCAAAAAGATCGGCGGAAACATCAAATAATTCCATTCAAGATAGGCAGCGAATATTTAACAGAAATCAGCGTCATTATTATGTGATCTATTTTCCGCGCATCCGGTATCGCGCGCGATCCATGCCTGTTCGTTCACTTTCTTGTGTATGTGACTTTTGAAACTACCATGCCTGTTGCGGCGTAGTAGCCTCCTATAGAAGCTTGCGCCATGCAGGCGCGCCGGCAAGTCTTGCCGCGTCAGATCCGGATACGGATCGTACGGTGAGGTGCGCGATCATACATCGCGCGGGACGCAGATCGCCTTTGCTGGTTCATGGGAGGTTCGCTCATGGCCGCAACGAATTCAGTTTTCAGAACATCGCTCCGCAGGACCGCGCTGTGCACGGCTGCTTTGGCGGGCCTGGCCGCCGCTCCGGCGCCGGCGGCGGCAGGCTGCGACCCCATTTCCTTTCTGTTCGGCGGGTGCCGGCAGGTCCGCGCTTTTGACGCGCAGCCTGCATCCGAGCCCCTGAGGTTGCGCGCACAAAACCATCGCGGCCACGCCACGACGGCCAGCCGCGCCGGAAAGCCACGGGCGCAGGCCGTCAAGCCAGCGAAAGTCCGGAAATTCGTTTCGGACGCGCCGGTCGGTTCGCTGGAGCGCTTCGCCGCCGACCCCACAGTGCGCAATGGCGACATTGTCGTGACGAACAAGGGGTTCCAGGTCTTTCGCAATAAACGGTTTACCTCGATCGCCCATGATGGCGGCAAGTTGGCCAGGCTGGAAGGCGTCAGCATGCGGCCGCGCAGCGCGCGCGTCACAATGGAAGTCGCCTCCTCGTCAAAGGTCGAGCGGCGCGGGCTGATCGCCCTGCGCAGCGCCATCCGTGTCGCATCGCGCGCAGACGCCCGCCTGTGATATCTGGATGGAAAGGACGCTGCAAAGCGTCCGGCGCGAAGCCCGCCTCGGTCGAGGCGGCGCGCCATTGCGTCAAGCGTTTGCGCGTCGTCGTTTCATGATCCGGGAAATTTTATGATTCTCTGTTCTTTTCGCGCACGCATATTGGCGGCGTCCGTCGTGGCGGCGACGACTTTGGCGCCCGGCGCGGCGCTTGCCTGCAACCCCATCCAGTTTCTGTTCGGCGGCTGCCGCCCGCAGCCGAGCCCGCAGCCCCAACCCGCGCTGGAAAACCAGATCGACCGCCAGCGCGCCCCCGCGCGTCCCAAGCGCAGGGCGCACGCCGCCAGCGTCAAACAGACCGCTATCGCGCCCCCGCAGGGCGAAAGCGTCGGCTCGCTCGCCCATTTCACCGAGGACAAGACGCTTCGCCGTGGCGATGTCGTCGTGACCGGGCAAGGATTTCTGGTCTACCGCGGCGCCGGCCGCATCAATTCGCCCGAAGATTTCGAGCCGCTGACCAGGGCGAGCGACGACCTCGCCAGCATGGAAAAGGCCAGCCGCAATCCCGTGACTTATACGACAACGTCCAGTTTCGATCACAGGCCCGAGGAAACCGCCGCCTCGCCGTTGCGCAAGCTCCGGCCGAACAACAGGGATTTCGAGGCGAAGGCGCGAGAATAGAGCATATCCCGCAAAAGTTGGAGACTTTTGCGATAAGGATATGCGGTGAAACAACCCACATATCCCGCAAAAGTTGGAGACTTTTGCGATAAGGATATGCGGTGAAACAACCCACATATCCCGCAAAAGTTGGAGACTTTTGCGATCACGATATGCGGTGAATGTCGATCGGCTTGACGGCGCCTCGCCCTGCGCCTTGTCGGCCGCTCATCCCAGCCGTTCGAGCGCCGCCTTCACTTTCCCGATTTTCGCCTGCGTATCGGCGAGGCGTTCGCGGTTTTCCTCGACAACCTCCTCCTTTGCGCGCGAAACGAAGTCCGCATTGCCGAGCTTGGCCGCGATCTTGGCGGCCTCGCCGTCGAGCTTGCCTATTTCCTTGGAAAGACGCGCCTTTTCAGCCGAAATGTCGATTGCGCCGGCAAGCGGCATGGCGACGCTCATGCCGCGCACCAGCATCTGCGCCGAACCTGCGGGTGCTGCGTCGCCAAAAGTGAGATCGGAAATGCGCGCAAGACGCCGGATCGTGTCGGCCCAATCGGTCGCGCGCTGTTTGGCGGCGGCGTCCGCGCCGATCAGCACGAGCGGAACCTGCGCGCCGGCCGGCACGTTCATTTCCGCGCGCACCGAGCGCACTTCGGTGATGAGATCGACCACCCAGCCGACTTCCGCCTCGGCCGCCTCGTCGCCCAGACCTGCAAGCGCAGGCCATTGGGCAAGCACGAGCAGGCTTTCGCGCGCCGGACCGGCCTGCCCCTTGATCGCCCACAATTCCTCGGTGAGGAACGGCATGAAAGGGTGCAATAGCTTGAAGGCTATATCGAGCGTCCAGGCGACGCAGGCGCGCGTTTCCGCCTTCACCGCCTCGTCCTGCCCGCTCAGCAAGGGCTTGGCCAGTTCGAGATACCAGTCGCAGAACACGTTCCAGATGAAGCGATAGACGGCGTTGGCCGCATCGTTGAAGCGATAGGCCTCGATCGCCGCCGTCGTCTCGAGCGCGGCCGCGGACGCCTCGCCGACAATCCAGCGATTGATCGGCGCTTTCGCCGTCTTCGGATCGAAGCCCGCGACGCGCTCGCAAAGATTCATTTCCGCAAAACGCGAGGCGTTCCAGAGCTTGGTTGCGAAATTGCGATAGCCCTCGACCCGCTGCGTCGACAGCTTGATGTCGCGGCCCTGCGCGGCCATGGCGGCGAGCGTGAAGCGCAGGGCGTCCGCGCCATACTGGTCGATGAGATTCAAGGGGTCGATGACATTGCCCTTGGACTTCGACATTTTCGCGCCCTTCTCGTCACGGACGAGCGCGTGGATGTAGACGTCCCTGAAAGGCGCCTTTTCCATGAAATGCATGCCCATCATCATCATGCGGGCGACCCAGAAGAAGATGATGTCGAATCCCGTGACCAGCGTGGATGTCGGATAGAAGCGCTTCACCTCCGCCGTCTCATCCGGCCATCCCAGCGTCGAGAACGGCCAGAGCGCGGAGGAAAACCAGGTGTCGAGCACATCCTCGTCGCGCGTGAGAAAATCGGGATGGCGCTCGGGATGTTCGGCGATCCGGCCGGCTTCCACATCGTCGAGAATCTCGCGCTCCGTGGCGTCGGTCAGCGCCAGGATCAGCGCCTCCTCGTAGGTTTCGGCGACATAGAGCCCGCCCCAGCCCGAATACCAGGCAGGAATCTGATGACCCCACCAGAGCTGGCGCGAAATGCACCAGGGCTGGATATTGTCGAGCCAGTCGAAATAGGTCTTTTCCCAGTTCCTGGGCACGAACGCCGTCTCGCCCGAGCGCACGGCGGCAAGCGCGGGCTGGGCCATCGTCTTGGCGTCGACATACCATTGGTCGGTCAGATAGGGCTCGATCACCACGCCGGAGCGGTCGCCGGTGGGAACCTGCAACGTATGCGGCTCGATCTTCTCGACGAGCCCGCGCGCCTCCAGCATCTCCACAACCTTTTTGCGCGCCGCTTCGCGCGAAAGGCCATGCAGGACGCCGAGCGTTTCCTTGAGCTCGGCGCTTTCGGCGACGCCATCGAGGAAGGCCTCGTTGGATTGAATTAAAACATGAGCTTCCTGATCCAGAATATTGATCTGATTGAGATCGTGCCGCTTGCCCACCTCGAAATCGTTGAAATCGTGCGCAGGCGTGATCTTGACCGCGCCCGTGCCCTTTTCGGGATCGGAATATTCGTCCGCCACAATGGGGATGAGGCGCCCAACCAGCGGCAGGCGGACATTCTTGCCCACCATTTCCGTGTAGCGTTCGTCGTCGGGATGCACCGCGACGCCGGAATCGCCGAGCATGGTCTCGGGGCGCGTGGTGGCGACGACGATATGCTCGCCGGTCTCGCGGCCATGGTCGTCGACGACGGGATAGCGGAAATACCAGAGCGATCCCTTGGCCTCGACCTGCACGACCTCGAGGTCCGAGATCGCGGTCAGCAGTTTCGGATCCCAGTTGACGAGGCGCTTGTCCTTGTAGATCAGCCCGTCGCGATAAAGCTGGACGAAAACCTTGACGACGGCCTTCGAGAGCCCCTCGTCCATGGTGAAGCGCTCGCGCGACCAGTCGCAGGAGGCGCCGAGCCGCTTCAACTGCCCGACGATGGCGCCGCCCGATTCGGCCTTCCACGCCCAGACCTTTTCCAGAAATTTCTCACGCCCCAGATCGCGGCGGCCCGGCTCCTTGCGCTCGGCCATCTGGCGCTCGACCACCATCTGCGTGGCGATGCCCGCATGATCGACGCCCGGCTGCCACAGCACATCCTTGCCCCGCATGCGCTCGAACCGGCACAGAATATCCTGCAACGTATTGTTGAGCGCATGGCCCATGTGCAGGTTGCCGGTGACGTTGGGCGGGGGAATGACGATGCAATACGGCTCCGCGCCGGCCCGCTCCGGCCGGCCGGCCTTGAATGCGTCGGCCGCCTCCCACTCGGCCGCGATGCGGTTCTCGACGGCTTTGGGATCGAAGGTTTTTTCCATGGTCATGGCGGCAGGGTTTAGCCCGCCGGCGCGGCCAAGTCAGCCTCCGCGACATGCTTTTTTCGTCGCAAGCCGCTTCGGCCGCGCTTGCCGCCCCATCCCTCGTCTCTTAGATGCCAGGGACGGAGCGAAGCATGAAAAGCGTGTTTGCAAGACTCGCCGGCGATTTCTTCTCGACCATCCTGTTCGTGGTCGTCTGGATGGCGACCGACAACGTCGCCATCGCCACCGGCGTTGCGGTCCTGGGCGCGATCGGCCAGTTCGTCTGGGCCAAACGCGCCGGCTATCGGATGAACGCCGTTTCCTACGCCAGCCTCGCCCTCATCATACTTCTCGGCGGCGCGACGCTGGTCTCGGGCGACCCGCGCTTCGTGCTGATCAAGCCGAGCCTCGCCCATTTCGGCATAGGCGCGCTGATGCTCAAGCGCGGCTGGATGGCGCGCTACATGCCGGCAAAAGTCACGGAGCACGCGCCCGACCTCATCGTGGTCGCGGGCTATTGGTGGGCGGGGCTGATGCTCGCGGTCGGCGCGGGCATTGTCGCTACCGCCCTGAGCGGCGACGCGAAGCTCTGGGGCTTTTTCGTCTTTATCGCAGCGCCGGCGGCGAAGGTCGTGGCCATCGCCGTGCAATACGCGCTGTTCCGTATCCTGATCGGCCGGCGCACGGCGTCCGCGCAGGCGGGGACGCCGTGACCGGAAACGGGCGGGGAGGAAAAGCCCTTACGCCAGCGCCTTCAACGCGCCGCGCCCGGCGTAAACCGCCT